>JBEGOE010000299.1:0-3102 GCA_041182165.1 Actinomycetota bacterium | reverse complement strand
ATCCAGTCGACCTCGACCTTGGCACCGTGGTGGATGCCTGCGTGCGTGAGGCTCTCGGCCACCGAGAGGTAGGCATCGTGCAGGTCGATGTACTTGCCGATCAGGCCGATCTTCACCGGCTTGGTGGCGGCCTCGACCTTGGCCACCAGCTCCTGCCACGGGGTCAGGTCGACCGGGGCGTCGATGCGGAGCACGTCACACACCACGTCGTCGAGGCCCTCGTCGTGGAGGATGAGCGGCAGCTCGTAGATGTTGCGGACGTCGGCTGCGTTCACGACGGCGGCCTCGTCGACGTCGCACAGGTTCGAGATCTTGCGCTTGAGGTTGTCACTGAGCGGCGCCTCGCTGCGGCACACGATCACGTCGGGCTGGATGCCACGGCTGCGCAGTTCGGTGACCGAGTGCTGCGTGGGCTTGGTCTTCTGTTCGCCGCTCGGCCCGATGAACGGCACCAGGGTCACATGGATGTAGCAGACGTTGTCGCGGCCGGCCTCCTTGCGGAACTGACGGATGGCCTCGAGGAACGGAAGGATCTCGATGTCACCGACGGTGCCGCCCACTTCAGTGATGACCACGTCGACGTCCTCGGCGGCGAGGCGCTTGATGCGACGCTTGATCTCGTCGGTGATGTGGGGGATGACCTGAACGGTCTTGCCGAGGTAGTCACCACGGCGCTCGGCGGCGAGCACCGCCTGGTAGATCGAGCCGGTGGTGGCGTTCGAGTTGCGGGTGAGGTTCTCGTCGATGAACCGCTCGTAGTGCCCGAGGTCGAGATCGGTCTCGCCGCCGTCGTCGGTGACGAACACCTCGCCGTGCTCGAAGGGGTTCATCGTGCCGGGATCGACGTTGATGTACGGATCGAGCTTCTGCATCGTCACCCGGAGGCCACGCATCTTCAGGAGCCGTCCGAGGGAGGAGCCGGTGAGGCCCTTGCCGAGGGAGCTGGCGACGCCTCCGGTCACGAAAATGTGCTTGGGCATACGACCAACCTCCGCTTTCAGTTGCACTGACAACGGGAGCACACCGTATCGCGGCGGAACGGCCGTCCCGGCGATCCCGACGCACCCGTTGGGAATCACACCGCCGGGTCGCCGGTCGATCGGCCCCATGCCTGCCGTTCGGGCAAGGTTCCCAGGCGGTCGAGTGCGCGGAGCGGGGGCGTGGCGTCGATGATCCTGGTGAAGCTCACCGCTTCGCTCAGCAGGTTCAGGGCGACGACCACGGCGAGCGCGATCCACTCCCCTGCCGCCCCACAGGCGACCACGAGCCCGTACCCGACAGCCGCCCCGAGCACGTTCGACCCGGTGTCGCCGACCATGCACCGCTCACGCAGGTCGGGTACCAGGAGGCCCGCGCCGGCGCCCAGCACCAGCAGCGGCCCGGCGAGCTCCCACGATGGCGCCCCCAGCAGGACGGCCACGACCCCACCCAGCAGGCTCACCTTGACGACTCGGCCCGGGGCCCGATCGAAGAGGTTGCCGAGGTTCGCCGCCGCGGCGACGAGAAGACCACCGCGCACCGTCGCCCAACCGCCAGCAGGCACGGCGAGCATGCCGATGAGCACACCCCACACCAGCTTCACGAGGCCCGTGGTCACCTGGCCACGTGCCACCGCTCCGAGATGCCCACGGAATCCCTTGGTGGATGTCACCCCGATCAGGTCGTCGAGCAGCCCGATGAGGCCGAAGCCCACGGTGCCGCCTGCGGTGAGCGCGGCGAGCCGCTGCGCCTCGGTGCCCGTGAGGCCGCTGACCCCCGCCACCACCAGGTAGGCCGCCGATGCGAGGAGCACGGCGAGGACGATGACGACGCCGCTCGCCACGGGCAGCTCGTGCCCGCGGTAGTTCGACCGCCGCAGCACGTCCGAGGCACGCCACTGCGGTGCGAGGCCGCGCCAGAGCGCCGCGCTGACCGCTCCGCCCACCACGAACGCCACCAGCGCCACCATCAGCGCCGCCGTTCGACGACAGGCACCAACACGGCCACCAGCCACGGCACGGCGACGGCGATCATCGCTGCGGGTACGGCGATGCCGCTGTCGTTGAGGGCGAAGCCGAGCAGCGCCATGACCCCCGACGCTGCCAGGAACGCCGACACGGCGGGCCGATCAGCCAGGGCGGTCCGCAACCGATCGCGTCGCCGCCACGAGAGCACTGCTGCAGCGACGATCAGCACGACGAGCAGCATCGCCCACACGCTCCCCGTGAGGATGGCGATGTTGCTCTGCAGCTTGCGCCGCAGGATGAGCCCGCCATCACCGTCGAGGAGGCGATCGAGGAACCGGCCGAGATGCGTGCGCGACGACGCCGGCCGTTGGAGGTCGATCAGAGCGAGCACGCCGACCAGCCCCACCGAGATCACCAGGGCAGCGATCACGCCACGCCACCGAACGCCCCGGCCTGCAAGGAGCGTCACCAGCAGCGCGAACGAGGGTGCTGCGGCCAAGGTGCCACCGACATCGCTCCCGAAGGCCGGCGCCGCGACGACGATCAGCGTCACCGACCCGACGAAACCGGCCCACCACGACACCGGGCGAGCCGCCGGCCGGGGATCAGTCTGGAGGGCACCGGGTGGGCGCCACAGCGCGAAGCCGGTCGCCGTGGCCAGCGCTGCCGTGCCGACCAGGCCGAACGACAGGTTGCCGAATCCTTGGAACCGGCCGGCGATCGTGGGCGTGTAGCCGAGGGGCGTGTTGATCTGCAGCCTGCCTCCGGTGATCACGTCGGTCACCATCACCAGCCACAGCAGGCCGCACAACGCCGTGGCAGGAGCGGCCATGCCCCAACGTGAGCACGTGCTGACGGCGACGCCTGCCAGCATCATCGCAGCGGCCACCAGCATCACGAGGTACGCGCCGAGCGGGAGCTGGTGGTACTGCGTCAGGCCCGACAGGAACACCACCGAAGAGAACCCCACGGCGATGGGTGCGAACATGCGGGCCGGGCGGGCACGCCGACCGAGCGCCGACACGCCGCACAGCACCAACAGCACCACCAGCACGACGCTCACCGGGCCGACAGCCCGATCGCGGAACGACACCCGCTCGGCGAGGTCGGCCAGGTGCCCGACCCGGTCGCCCGACGACCCGCCGGGGGCTGCAGC
>JBEGOE010000298.1:0-12431 GCA_041182165.1 Actinomycetota bacterium | reverse complement strand
GGCGTGCACCGACCCCGGGCCGATGGATCCCGAGCAGCAACGGGATCTCCTCGCCGACATCGTGCCGGAGTTCGTGCTCGCCGTGCGCGGCGAGAGCGGCGACGGTTGGGCGGGGGCGGTGTTCGACGAGCCGGACGTGCCCGCAGGTGTGCAGCTCGCCGTGGTGCCCGGCGACCAGCAGCCGGCACCGGTGCCCGGAACTGGCGACGCCGACCTCGATCGCCTGACACTCGACAGCTTCACCGCCACCTTCTGCCCGCTCGGGTACTTCACGCCGTTCGTCGAGCCCGGCAGGGATGCCTGCCACCGGCCCGAGCTGACCGTGCTGGCCGGGTTCCCGCAGAGCGTTGCCCTGTCGTGGGACGAGCCGGGGGCGTCCCTGTCGGTGGCGCTCGATGCGCCCGCCGGGTCGGTGCTGCGCATCCGCGGGTTCCCGGACGTCGCTGACAAACGGCTCGGCGCCGGCCCGCTGCGGCTGCGGTTGAGCGATGGCGCCGGCTGGACGCACGACATCGAGTGGTCCGTGCCCAAGTCCGTGGTCGAACCTGTCGAGGAACTGGACTGGGACCAGCTGGTCCACGCCTTCCTGATCTGGCAGACGGACACCGTCGAGCTACCGGTCGCGGTCGACGCGCTCACCCTCGAGGTGCTCGGCCCCGACGCCGGCGCATTCCACCTGGTGTCACTGGGCCTCGATCCGTCCTGACGATCTCGGGCACGCCCGGGCGGTCAACCGGCGCTGGAGGTCCGGCCGGTGCCCAACGACAGCGGTGTCTCGGCCTTGGTGAACCGAAGGTTCAGCTGCAGGGTGCCGAGCATGATGCCGGGTTGGTGCATCCAGTCGTTGCCCTCGCCGTACTCGATCGACTCGATCCGGTCGAGGAGCACACCCCACCCGATCTGCTGCTCCACCCGCGACAGGTTGGCGCCCGGGCACACCCGCGGGCCTGCGGAGAACGCGACGTGGCGGGTGAGGCCTTCTCGGTCGAGGTCGAGGTCGAACGGGCAGCCGAACTCGTCCTCGTCGACGTTGGCCGCACCGAACCGGAGGTGCAGCAGTGACCCGGCCGGCACCTCGACGCCCTGGAAGACCTCGTCGCGGGTGGTGGCGCGGGTGGAGAGCCCGTGGGTCGGCGAGCGCATCCGCAAGCCCTCCTCGGTGAAGGCGCGGACCTTGCCACGGTCGTGGCGCAACTGCTCGAACATGCCGGGCCGCTCGCACAGCAGCTGTGCCTGCTCTTCGAGCGCGTACTGCGTGGTCTCGAGGCCGCCGAGGATCATCGCGTGGACGATGCCCGCGATCTCGAGGTCGGTGAGCGTGCGGTCGAGCGCGTCGTAGTGGACGTCGCAGAGGAAGCTGACCATGTCGTCCTGCGGGTCGAGCCGCTTCGAGCGCACGTGCTCGTAGATGTAGTCCTGGAAGCCCTCGAGCCGCGAGAGCATGTGCTTGGTCTGCTCGGGTGTCATCTCGTGCTTGAGCCCGGTGCCATGGACGAACGGGGTGACGACGGCATCGCCCCACTCGGCGAGCTGGGGGATGTCGGCGAGCGGGAAGCCGAGGATGCTCGCCATCACCCGCTGGGGCAGCGGCCGGGCGAAACGGCTGATGAACTCGACCGAGCCTGCGTCGATCCACTCGTCGAGCAGGTCGTTCGCGTGCCGGGTGATCATCTCTCGATGACGGATCGCTCCGGTGCCGACCCACGGGTCGGTGAGCTCCTTGCGGTGCCGGATGTAGAGCTCCTGCGTCGGGCGCAGCGACACCATCGACGCCTGCATCAGGCTGCGGTACTTCGCATAGGCGTCGTCGGCGCTCATGCCCTCGGCGGCGTAGCCACCGACACGCGCCTGCGACAGCGCCGGGAAGCGCTCGGGGTCCTTCACCACGAGCGAGACGTCGGCGTGCTTGGTGAGCACGAACGCATCGGTTCCGGGCGTGACGCCGGCGCCGGCGACGCGCAGGACGGGGGCGTCACGGTGGAGGATCTCGTACATCTCGTACCAGTGCTCCTGGGCGCCCTCGCCGAAGAGGTCGACGTCGACCAGATCGACCGGGCATCGCATGGGGCTGAGCTCGTGGTTGATGTGCTTCGGATAGGTCGCCATGTTCGTGCACTCCCTCGGACGCTGCCGACGGCTCGGTGACGCCCCGAGGACCAGAGTAGACGGCGTGCCGGTTCGCCTCGTGGTCGGCGTCGCCGCGGTCCCGGGCACGGCCCCGCCGCCTGGAAACAGCGACGGCACGCAGGCACGCGTGCCGTAACCTGAATGCCGTGAAGCCCATCCAGAAGTCCTCCAAGCTCGACCGGGTCGGGTACGACATCCGCGGCCCGGTGCTCGACCGGGCGCGTGAGATGGAGGAAGAGGGTCACAAGATCATCAAGCTGAACATCGGCAACCTCGCCGCGTTCGGCCTCGAGCCCCCGGACGAGATCGTGCAGGACATGATCCGGAACCTCCCCAATGCCGCCGGCTACACCGACAGCAAGGGCCTGTTCGCTCCGCGCAAGTCCGTGGTGCACTACACGCAGGAGAAGCACATCGCCGGCGTCAGCGTCGACGACGTCTACCTCGGCAACGGCGCTTCCGAGCTGATCGTGATGAGCCTGAACGCGCTGCTCGACAATGGCGACGAGGTGCTCGTACCCGCCCCGGACTACCCACTGTGGACCGCCGCCGTGTCGCTCAGCGGCGGCACCCCCGTGCACTACCTCTGCGATGAGCAGAGCGACTGGTACCCCGACATCGACGACATCCGCTCGAAGGTCACCGAGAGCACCAAGGCGATCGTCGTGATCAACCCCAACAACCCGACGGGGGCCCTCTATCCCACCGAGGTGCTCGAGCAGATCGTGCAGGTGGCGCGCGAGCACCAGCTCATCGTGCTGGCCGACGAGATCTACGACAAGACGCTCTACGACGGCAACGTCCACACCAGCATCGCGTCGCTGGCCGACGACGTCCTGTTCGTCACGTTCAACGGCCTGTCGAAGAACTATCGCTCATGCGGCTACCGCGCCGGCTGGATGATCGTGTCCGGCGAGAAGCGGCACGCACGCGACTACATCGAGGGCCTCGACATGCTCGCCTCGATGCGGCTGTGCTCGAACACACCGGGGCAGTTCGCGATCCAGACGGCACTCGGCGGGCACCAGAGCATCGCCGATCTCGTTGCCCCGGGCGGGCGGCTGTGCCGTCAGCGCGACATGGCGTACGAGATGCTGTCGCAGATCCCGGGGGTGAGCGTGGTGAAACCCAAGGCAGCGCTCTACATGTTCCCCCGCCTCGATCCGAAGGTGTACCCCATCGAGGACGACCAGCAGTTCGCGTACGAGCTGCTCGCCGACGAGAAGCTGCTGATCGTGCAGGGCACGGGCTTCAACTGGCCGTCACCCGACCACTTCCGGCTGGTTTTCCTCCCCAATGCCGACGACCTCCGCGATGCGCTCACCCGCATCGAACGGTTCCTCGGCACGTACCGCCGCCGTCACCTCCGCTGACCGTCGATGAACCTGCCTTCCGACCCGCTGTTCGCCTCACGTCGAACCCGACGTCGTCTGATGTCGATCGAGGCGGCTGCAGTCGCCGGGATCGTCTGCGCCGTCGGGTGGGCACTGGCGCTGCGGGGCCTGCTCGCCGCACCCCGCCTCGGTGCCTCCGACGCCGAGATCAACGAGTACTACGGCGACCCGTCGAACGTCTCGTCGGTGCTCGTGTGGCTCCAGGTGCTGGTCGTGGCGACGATCGCCTTCCTCTGGTTCGTCGGGGTGGTGCGCGGTCGACTCGGTGACAGCGAGCCGCGCCTGTTCGGCACGGTGTTCCTCGGGTCGAGCATCCTCCTCGCGGTCCTGCTCTTCACCGGCGCTGCATTGCTCGCTGCGCCGGCGGTGCTCCTGGCCGTCGGCGAGCGCACGCCCGACCCCGATGTCGTCTCGGTCACCCGCGCCGGGGCCGCAGTGGTGCTGTCGGTGTTCACCCCACGAGTCGCCACCCTCGTGATGTTCTCCACGGCGAGCCTGGGGCGCGCCACCGGGGCGCTGCCGAAGTGGTTGGTCTGGGCCACCTACCTCATCGGTGTGGTCGAGTTCGTCAACGTCAGCATCGCGACACCGATCGTGTACGTGATGCCGGCGTGGATTGCGTTGGTGAGCTCCGTACTGCTCGTGCGGCGCCCACCGCACGGCTTCGAGCTCGAGATGCCAGCCGAACCGAAGCCTGCCTGACAACGAGCGGCACCCACCACCCCAACGAGTCACCAACGGCAAGACCAGCACCAGCACGCCACAACCGGAAAGGCACCCCAACATGACGGATCTCACCATCGACATCGGAATCGACGAGGCCGACCGCCAGGCCATCACCGAGGGTCTCTCCCGGCTCCTCGCTGACAGCTACACCCTCTATCTCAAGACCCACAACTACCACTGGAACGTCACGGGCCCGATGTTTCAGACCTTGCATCTCATGTTCGAGACGCAATACAACGAGCTCGCCCTCGCCGTCGATCTGATCGCGGAACGGATCCGCTCCCTCGGTGCCCCCGCACCGGGTAGCTATCGGGAATTCGCCGCACTCGCCTCGATCGCCGAAGATGACGACAAGCCCGACGCCACCGAGATGATCCGCCGCCTGGTCAAAGGCCAAGAGGCAGTGGCGCGAACCGCCCGGTCCGTGTTCCCCGCAGTCGAACGCGCCCACGACGAGCCCACCGCCGACCTGCTCACGCAACGCCTCATGGTCCACGAGAAGACCGCGTGGATGCTGCGCAGCCTGCTCACCTGAGCGCACCCGGGTCATGGGCCGCGCCCGCGGCCGAGACCTCGGGCGTTGTCGATCAGCGCAGCGCGGCTTCGGGGATGGGGTGGTGGCGGTCGCGCCATGCGGTCACGACGACCACCACGACTGCCAGCGGCACGGCGGCGAACCAGACGACGTCGGCGTACCAGCCGGGTGCGCCGCCGTCGCTCGAGTTCCACACCAGGTAGGTGATGTACGCGACGTAGGCGACGACGAAGCCGAAGCCTTCGTAACGGTGCATGAGGTTGCGGCCGGAGAAGAACACCGGCAGGCAGATCGCGGCGGCGAGGATCATCACCGGGACGTCGACGTTCTGCACGAACGACGAGGCCTGCAGCTCGTTCTTGCCGACGAGGCCTGACAGGCCGAGCACCCCGAGGATGTTGAAGATGTTGCTGCCGACCACGTTGCCCACGGCGATGTCGCGCTCGCCCTTGATCGTTGCGAGCACCGAGGTGGCCAGTTCGGGCAGGGACGTACCTGCTGCCACGATCGTCAGCCCGATCACGAGTTCGGAGAGCCCGAAGCCCTCGGCGATCTCGACCGCGCTGTCGACCATCCAGTTCGAGCCGACCACCAGGAGTACGAAACCGCCCACCAGGTAGGCGACGTTGATGTACCAGGGCGACGGGACCTCGGGTGGTTCCGCGCCGGGCGCCGACATCTCTTGGGCAGCCGCGCTCTCTTTCCTGCTGGCCCGGATGGCCCAGACCGTGTAGGCAATCACGCCGGAGAACAGGATCGCTGCCTCCCATCGAGCGATCGTGCCGTCGAGGACGAACAGCCACAGCAGGATCGAGATGCCGATCATCAACGGAACCTCGATGCGCACGAGGCGCCATGAGATCACCAGCGGCACCACGAGCGCGCACACGCCGACAGTGAGCAAGATGTTGAAGATATTGCTCCCGACGACATTGCCGATCGCGATGTCGGACGCTCCGCCGCGCACGGCGGACACGCTGACTGCCAACTCCGGTGAACTGGTGCCGAAGGCCACCACGGTGAGGCCGACGACCAGGGGTGAGATCCCGGCCGAGAGCGCGATCCGCGAAGCCCCCCGCACGAGCCCTTCCGCCCCGGCCACCAGCAGGACCAAGCCTGCGATCAGCATGATGACCGTCATCGCATCCATCGGCGGCACCATAGACGACGGTCGCCACCGACCAGCCGTCCGCTCGGCACCCGGAGCGGCGACCCGTAGGCTGACGAAGCGTCACCTCCGTTCGACACCGACAGGACAGCACACTTGCTCGAGAACTTGACCGAATGGGCCACCGGCATCGTCGAACGGCTCGGCTATCTGGGTGTCGCGATGCTCGTCGCCCTCGAGAACGTCTTCCCCCCGATCCCGTCCGAAGTCGTGCTCGGCCTCGCCGGCTACACCGCATCACGAGGCGACGCCTGGGCGGTCGGCATGATCATCGCCGCCACCGTCGGTTCGGTGGTCGGAGCCTGGATCCTGTACGGACTCTCTGCAGCCGTGGGTCCGGTACGCCTCCGCGCCATCATCATCCGCTACGGCACCTGGATCGGTTTCGGCGAGACCGACCTCGATCGGGCCGAGTCGTGGTTCGACCGCAGGTCGCGCTCCGCAGTGCTCGTGTGCCGATGCATCCCGCTCATCCGCTCGCTGATCTCGATCCCCGCTGGCTTCCGACGGATGCCGCTCGGCGCGTTCACGCTCTTCACCCTCATCGGCAGCCTCGTGTGGAACACCGTGTTGATCACCGCCGGATACCTCCTCGCCGACCAATGGGAGAAGGTGCTCGAGTTCACCGAACCGTTCCAGACCCTCGTGGTGGTCCTCATCGGCGTGCTCGTCGTGGCGCTCGTCATCCGCAAGGTGGTCTTGACCAAGAGGGCACGTGCCGCCGAGGAACCGGCGCACTCCAGCCTGGCCGACAAGACCCACGGGGACTGACCAGCCCTACAGCCCTGGCCATCGCCGGCGACTCAACGCTGGTGGCGCTCTCCGTCCTGTGGGACGGACCGTCAGGCGCCCCGGCGGGCACGCTCGATGGCGGCGATGTCGATCTTGCGCATCGTCATCGTCGCCTCGAACACCCGCTTGGCCGCCTGCGGGTCGGGGTCGGCCATCCCGTCGCTGAGCGCACGCGGCGTGATCTGCCACGACAGACCCCAGCGGTCCTTGCACCAACCGCACTGGCTCTCGGCCCCGCCGTTGTCGACGATGGCGTTCCACAGTCGATCGGTCTCGGCCTGGTCGTCGGTGGCGATCTGGAACGAGAAGGCCTCCGACTGGGAGAACGCAGGGCCGCCGTTCAGACCCAGGCAGGGGATGCCTGCCACGGTGAACTCGACCGTCAGCACATCGCCTTCCTTGCCATCGGGGAAGTCACTCGGCGCACGCATCACCCGTCCGACCGAGCTGTCGGGGAAGGTGGCCGCGTAGAACTGGGCCGCCGCGAGCGCATCGCGGTCGAACCAGATGCAGATGGTGTTCTTCGGGGTCATCACCTGTCCTGCGATGCGAGGGGCGACGGGAATGCGAGCGTACGCAGGAATGCGGAGTGCGCACCCGACCCGAGGCGGTCAGGCCCCGACGCGGATGAGCTTCTTGTTGACGAATTCGTCGGCACCCCAGCGGCCGAGTTCGCGACCGGAACCCGAGCGCTTGATGCCGCCGAAGGGCAGTTCAGGGCTATCGGCGCCGACGATGTTCACGTACACCATGCCGGCCTGGATGGCATCGGCCACACGCGCCGCCTGGTCGGCGTCGGTGGTGAACAGATACGAACCCAGCCCGAACGGCGTGTCGTTGGCAAGGTCGATGGCCTCGCTCTCGCTGCTCACCTTGTGAATGATGGCCACGGGGCCGAACAACTCTTCGTTGTACGACGGGTTGTTACGACCCACATTGGTGAGCACGCCGGGCGGGAAGTACGCACCCGAGCGCTCGCCGGCCGACACCAGGGTTGCCCCGCCGGCCACCGCTGCATCCACTTGGGCAGCGAGGCGTTGGGCCGCAGCGAGCGACGAGAGCGGCCCGATGGTGGTGTCGGGGTCGGTGGGTGCACCCACCTTGGTGGCCAGCACTGCAGCCGTGAACTTCTCGACGAACTCGTCGTACAGGGTGTCCATCACGATGAAGCGCTTGGCGGCATTGCAGGCCTGACCGCAGTTGTCGACCCGGGCGAAGGCGGCCTTCTCGACGGTGGCATCGAGATCGTCGGTCGACAACAGGATGAACGGGTCGGACCCACCCAGCTCGAGCACGACCTTCTTCAGGTGGCGGCCGGCGATCTCGGCGACTGCGGCACCGGCACGCTCGGAGCCGGTGAGCGAGACACCCTGCACGATCGGGTTGGCGATGATGTCGGCCACCTGCTCGTTGCTGGCGTAGATGTTGGTGTACGCCCCAGCCGGGAAGCCGGCGTCGAGATAGATCTGTTCGATCGCAGCGGCCGACTCGGGGCACTGCGGTGCGTGCTTCAGCAGCACCGGGTTGCCGATGATGAGGTTGGGGCCGGCGAAGCGGGCGACCTGGTAATACGGGAAGTTCCACGGCATGATGCCCAGCAGCACGCCGAGCGAACTCTTGCGCACGATGGCCGAACCCTCGCCGCCCATCAGGGTGATCGGTTCGTCGGCGAGGAACTCGACGGCGTTGTCGGCGTAGAATTGATAGATCGCGGCGCTGAAGTTGATCTCGCCGAGGGCGTCGCCGATGGGCTTGCCCATCTCGCGGGCGATGATGGCGGCAAGCGCATCTTGGCGCTCGACATGCAGTTCGCCCACACGGGCGATGAGCGCCGCACGCTCGGCCACGCTGGTGGTGCGCGACCAGGTTCGATGTGCCTGGTTCGCCTGCTCGATGGCCGCGCCCAACGCGGCGTCGGTGATGGTGGGATAGGTCTGGATGGTTGCCCCGGTGGACGGGTCCACCACTGCGTAACTGCTCACGACTGATCTCGCCCTTCTTCGATGATCGTCGTCCCCATGCGACGCGACCGGCTCACACCGTACCTTCCGCCAGATGGGTGGTCCGCCATGACGCCGGCATTGAACAGGCGTCGCCACGTGCCCACACGAGCAGGTCGGCTCGACGGAGTAGGTTCGCCGCCGTGAGGTGGCCGAGCGGATTCATGTGGGGGACCGGGGCGTCCTCGACGCAGACCGAAGGCGCAGCGCCTGCCGGCGACTGGTACGAGTGGGAACGCATGGGTCGCGCCCCGCTGTCCGGCGACGGGAACGGTTTCGCCGAACGCTACGTGGGCGACTTCGCGCTGCTCGCGACACTGGGGCTGCGGCACCATCGGTTGTCGATCGAGTGGGCGCGGATCGAACCCCTCGAAGGAGCGCGCGACCACCACGAGATCGAGCGCTACCGGCAGATCCTCACGGCGGCGCGCGCCGCCGGGCTGGAGCCGTGGGTGTGCCTGCATCACTTCAGCCTTCCGGTCTGGTTCGCCCGTGCCGGCGGCTTCCTCGTCGAGGCGAACCGGACCGGCGCCTGGCGCCGACACGTGGATTTCATGGCCCAGACGTTCGGTGACCTGGTCGCCGGATGGCAGCCGGTGAACGAGACGAACTACTACGCGTTGGCGGCCTATCGCGGGCATGGCTGGCCGCCGGGGCACGACAACCTCGCCGAGAGTGCCCTCGTCGGCGAAGCGATGCAGTTGGCGACAGCCGAGGCAGCGGTGCGCCTCAAGCAGACCGGGGCACCGGTCGCGTCGATCTTTGGCCTGTCGACCATGGTCGCGCTCGACGACGACCCTGTGACCCGAGCGGTGACCGATCGCTACGACGCTGTCAACTGGAGCGCCGGCCTCGATCTGTTCCGCGACGGCGTGTTGCGGATTCCACAGCGCGATCCTGTCGAGCGGCCCGACCTGGCGGGCTCGTTCGACATGATCGGGTTCTCGTTCTATTCGACCATCGGTGTGCGGGGCGGTCAGGTGGTCCCCTACCCGGACGGTGCGCCGGTGTCACCGCTCGGGTACGCCATCTGGGCCGACGGGCTCGCTCTGGTGATCGACCGATTGCACGAGCGTCTGCCCAACACGCCGTTGCTGGTGGCCGAATACGGCGTCGGCACCTCCGACGACGGGCTTCGCGCCGACTACCTGCGCCGTGGGCTGGAGATCACCAACCAAGCGATCGAACGTGGCGTCGACGTCCGAGGGTTCTTCCACTGGACGGCGGTCGACAACTACGAATGGCTGCACGGGTACGACGTGTCGTTCGGCCTGATCGACCGCGCCCGGGTCGTGCGCTCCAGCGCCAGCGTGATTGCCGAGCAAGCGCTGAGCTGAGCAGCCCCCGCTGGCTGGAACACTTGTCGTCGCGCCGGCCCGAGACATCGACACTCCAACCCGACCCGGACGCCACCCTCCCGGCTGGCCTCACACCGCAAGGCTCGAAACGTCACCCACCGGGGCAGTACATACGCAGCGACGTCGCCCGGGACCATGGGATCGCCCTCGCACACGGCGTACCAGTCCTGGAGAATCCAGAGCTGGCCCTCGGCCTTGAGGATTGCCGGTCGGGTCAGGCCGTCGCTGTCGGTGTAGACCGCAGCCGCCCAACCATCAACGCACTCGAGGTCGACGATGTCCGCGACCTCATCGCCGATTCCCGCAGCCATCGATGCCTCGTCGCGCGTGGCGGTTCCACCACCGGTTGGCGATGTGGTGGTGGGGCAGGGGCCACGGTGGTGACGACCGGCGCCTCGGTGCTCGGTACCGGGGCCGCTGTGGTTACCGGTGACTCGGTGGTGCTCGCGCCGGCCGACGATCCGTCGTCACCGGAGTCTCCGCATGCGATCAGCGACATGGCGACGACGGCGGAACCAGGTGAACCCCGTGCGCACACCATCACGGGCCCGCACGACGATCACCGGCTCGCCGAACACCTCGGCACACACGAACGGACCGCGTTTGGCGAAGTCGACGGAACGCGCCACCGCGACCCAACCCGCGAGCGAGACCTTTCGTTCCGCATCGAACCACCCCGGGTCGACGAACACCTCGGGAGGCAGGGTCGTCGCGACGTCGAGCGGCGCGACGCTCGGCTCGCAACAGATCAGCAGCTCAGACAGGTGAGTCATCGGACGGCTCCTCGCGGCCCGTCGTTGCACCTCCCGGTACGGGCTCCCCTCGTCGGTCCGACAGCACTACCTGTCGATCCGCTCCAGCATGGCGTTCGAACCGAGGGGGGTCAACAGCGATCCACCGCTTCGAGCACTGAGAACCATGCCCGTCGTTCAGGCGAAGTGGTAGCGGAGTTGTTCGCCGCTCTCGTCCACCGCTGCTTCGCCCGTGAGCCGGAGGTGTTCGAGGTGAGCGTAGGTCTCGCTCTCGGCCATCGAGCCCCACGACCGCTCCTGGAACAACACCTGCATGAACTCGTGCACGGTGCCACTGCCGATCTCGCCGCTGGCGGTGCGCAGCTTGTCGAGGCGCTCGTGGTGGTGCCGTTTGATCGCCTCGGCCCGGCCCGACAGGTCGGCGAACTCGAGTCCGTGCGCCGGCAGCACCGTCTGCACACCGTCGAAGGTGCTCATCAGATCGAGGCTGTCGAAGAAGTCCTTCAGCGGATCGACCGTGGTGCCCAATCCGGAGATGTGAGGGGTGATCGTGGGCAGGACGTGGTCGCCGCTGATCATCACTCCGCCCGCCGGGTCGTAGAGGCAGAGGTGATCGATCGTGTGACCGGGGGTATGGACCGCCACCCACTCGCGACCACCGAGCTCGATCACCTGGGCGTCCTCCACCCGACGGGTAGGGGTAGGCGTAGCGACGAAGCGGCCCGCCGCCTTGCGCATCGCCCAGTAGCGCAACCGACGAGCGCGTGGCATCGAGTACGGGTCGCCGCCCCACGGGGTCTGCTTGGCGAACGGTCCGCGTCGCAGATCCTGAGCCTGCAACGACTCGATCTGGGCCTTCACCGGGCCGTCGATCACGTCCAGTTCGTCGGCGCTCTCCAGATCCTCGGCCTCCGGGTCGAGGAAGGTGCGGAACGCCTTGTGCGTGATCACCTCGGCCCCGAAGCGCTTGCGGAACTGGCCCGCCTGCCCGAAGTGATCGGGGTGGGAGTGGGTGATCACCACAGAGTGGACACGTTCGATGGCGAGACCGCCAGCCTTCATGCTCCGCTGCAGCTCGCGCCACGTCTTCGGGCCGGGCAGCCCCGGATCGACGAGCGTGATCCCACGAGCGTCCTCCATCGCGTAGCAGTTCACATGGCCGAGGCCTGGCAGTGCGATGGGCAACTGCAGGCGAAGGATCCCCGGCGCAACCTCCTCGACACCCTCCCGCGGAGGCTGCCGCTCCTCGCGGACTGGCTTCGGCGCGGCATGCTCGTGGTCGGTCACCCCTTAGTCGTATCGGAGGCGAACGCCGAACCCGAAGTCGCAAGACTTCGTCATCGTGCGCGACCGACTCTGGGCGGCGCTGGCATACGGCCCGAGAACCCACGAAGGCCCCGACCGTGCCGTCCCGGCCGTCGATCTGTGTGGCGGGGGCAGTGTGTTGTCTCAGGACATCCCGGACAGATGTCGCGCGACATAGCGGACAGTCTTTCAGCCTTCCTCGGTGTCAAAAGCCCGACTGGTCATCACCGCAGTTGTCCTAGAAGGCCGCTAAACGAGCGAGGTCGCCCGTCAC
>JBEGOE010000297.1:0-3874 GCA_041182165.1 Actinomycetota bacterium | reverse complement strand
CCACGAGCATGCGCTTGCCGGCCAGGGCACCGAGGCGCTCGGTGGCCATCGCGACGGCGGCGCTGCTGACCGCTGCGGTCGAGCGGCTGATCGCCGTCTCGGTGCGGGCACGCTTGCCCGTCTCGAGCGCATGACGGAACAACAAGTTGAGCGTTGCCTTGGCGCCACCCTCGGCCTGGGCGAGCTCCCAGGCGCCGCGCACCTGCCCGAGGATCTCGGTCTCGCCGAGCACCGCCGAGTCGAGGCCGGCCGCGACCTCGAACAGGTGCGCCACGGCAGCGTCGTCGTGCTGGCTGTAGAGGTGCGGATGCAGGTCGTCGGGGTTCAGGTCGCCGAGCTCGCAGAAGAAGTCACGGATGTCGGCGTACGCACCGTGGAACTTCTCGGCGACGGCGTACACCTCGGTGCGGTTGCAGGTGCTGAGGATGACCGCCTCGCGCACGTTGACGCGCGACACGAGGCCGGTGATCGCCTTGGGCAGATCGGCAGGCGGCACCGACACGCGTTCGAGCAGCGAGAGCGGACCGGTGTGGTGGTTGACCCCGATGACCACGATGGACATACGTGCTCGACCTTAGGCGCTCGCGGTGCGCCGCGGCGCAGCGCCCGAGACGGGACGGAGAGCACCCGGCGCTACCGTCGCGCGCCGCTGCTCGTGGAAGCTCAGGATCTGGAGCTCGACGGCGAGATCGACCTTGCGCACCTCGACCGAGCGGGGGACGCTGAGCACCACCGGGGCGAAGTTCAAGATGCTGGTGATCCCTGCCTTGACCAGGCGCTCGGCAGCATCCTGCGCCGCGCCGGGTGGCGTGGTGATGACACCGATGTTGACCCGCTTCGACTGCACGATCTGCGTGAGCTCGTCGATGGGGCGCACACGGACGCCGCCCAGCACCGTGCCCACCTTGGCCGGGTCGACATCGACGATGCCGACCACCGGGAAGCCCCGTTGGCCGAAGCCGCCGTAGCCGGACAGCGCCTGGCCGAGGTTGCCGGCGCCGACGATGACGACGGGCCAGTCGTGGGTGAGGCCGAGCTCGCGGCGAATCTGGTACACGAGGTAGGCGACCTCATAGCCGACGCCGCGGGTGCCGTAGCTGCCGAGGTAGCTGAGGTCCTTGCGGACCTTGGCCGCGTTCACGCCGGCCAGTTCGGCCAGGCGGTCGGACGACACGCACTCGACGCCCTCGTCACCCTGCTCGCCCAGGATGCGCAGGTACACCGGCAGGCGGGCGACCGTGGCTTCTGGAATGCGTCGACGGGGGCGCTCGGACGGCATCACGTGGGCAACGCTACGCGCTCGTGCACACGTTCACAAAGCGGGCGGGGGTCGGCGCGGCGACATCGGTCACGCGTCGCCCGACGGTGCCTCAGTCGCTACCGTGGCCTCCGTGAACGTCGCACTCGCCGCCGCTGCCACGCTGGTGTCGCTGGCGTTCATGCTGAGCACGCTCGATCGGTACCTGCGTCGGCGTCGCCCCCACGAGTTCGCCTGGACCGTCGCGCTCGGGCTCTTCGCCCTCGGTTCGGCGGCGCTGTGGTGGGCCGAGGGCAACGGTTGGAGCCTCGCCACCTTCCGCGTCTTCTATCTCGCCGGAGCGATCCTCAACGTGCCGTGGCTGGCGCTCGGCACGGTGTACCTGCTGAACGGCGAGCGGCGCGGTCGCCAGGTGCAGCGGGTGCTCGTGGCGATCACGTGGCTCAGCGTCGGCATCGTCCTGTTCTCCCCCGCTCGGCTGCCCGTCAGCGGTGACGAGATGCCCATCGGGAAGGAGATCTTCGGTGTTGCACCACGCGTGCTGGCGGCCGTCGGCTCCGGGGTGTCGGCCGTCTACATCATCGGCGGCGCACTGTGGAGCGCCTGGCGCGTGGTGCGATACCGCAACGCACCGGGCCGGCTGGCGTTCGGCAACGTGCTCATCGCACTCGGCACGCTCATCCTGTCGGCGAGCGGCACGCTGGCCGGGCGCCTCGGCAAGGACCGCGCCTTCGCGGTCACGCTGCTCGTCGGAATCGTCGTGCTGTTCGCCGGCTTCTTGGTGTCACCGTCGCGCAAGCGGCCGGTGCCGCGTCATGCCGATCCGCCCGAGCCGGAGCCCGTCACACGAGCGAGCGTCGCAGCAGCTTCCCGCTGACGTTGCGGGGCAACTGGTCGACGAACAGCACCTTCGTGGGGCACTTGTACCGAGCGAGGTGATCGCTGCACCACTCGATGATCTGCTCCTCGTCGAGGTGGATGCCCGGCTTGGACACCACGAACGCCTTCACCGCTTCGCCGTGATGCGGGTGCGGCACGCCGACGACACCGACCTCGGCCACGCCGGGGTGCTCGGCGAGCACCTCCTCGACCTCGGCCGGATACACGTTGAAGCCGCTGACGATGATGAGGTCCTTGGCCCGGTCGAGGAGATACAGGTAGCCGTCCTCATCGGCGGTGGCGATGTCGCCGGTGCGCAGCCAGCCGTCGGGCGTGAGCACCCGGGCGGTCTGCTCGGGCTCGTCCAGGTAGCCGAGGAAGACGTTGGGGCCCTTCACCCAGATCTCACCCTGGTCGCCCTGGGGCGCATCGTCGCCCTCCGCGGCGACGAGGCGGACGTCGTTGCCATCGAGCACCTTGCCGACCGAGCCGTACCGCACCGGCATGCCAGCCGAGCTGGTGACCACAGGTGACGCCTCGGTGAGGCCGTAACCCTCGTGAACGTCGAGACCGAAGCGGTCCTTCAGGCGGCGGAGTGCCTCCTCCGGCATCTTCGCGGCGCCGGTGAGCGCGAGCCGGACCGTGGCGAAACTGTCGGCGGGCGCATCGTCGAAGTGGCTGAAGGCCAGCCACAGCGGGGGTGCTCCGGGCACGACGGTGACGCCACGCTCGCGGATCGTGTCGAGTGCTGTCGACGGGTCGAACCGCTGCACGAGCACGACGGTGGCGCCACGTGCGAGCGTGAGGCCCAGCACGACGTTGAGGCCGAAGATGTGGAACAGCGGCAGCACGCCGTACACGACGTCGCCGGGCTCGATCTGCACGTTGGCCGAGCGGCCCTGCTCGAGGTTCGAGAACAGATTGCCGTGGCTGAGCATCGCCGCCCGGGGTGAGCCGGCCGTGCCGCTGGTGAACAACAGGGCGGCCAGGGCATCGGGCTCGACCTCGACCACCGGCGCGGCGTCGCCCTCGAGCAGTGCGGCGAGGGCGACGGCACCGTCGATCGAGTCGGCCTCGGTCGAGATGATCGACCGGACCGTCGGCACCTTCGCCCGGTCGATGGCACGCCAGGCGTGCGCGGCAGCCGGCTCGACGATCGCAACGGCCGCTCCGACGGTGGCGAGCTCGCGCTCGAGTTCGGGGGCAGGGCTCGACGGGTTGAGCGGCACGGCCACGGCGCCGAGGCCGACGGTGGCGAGGTAGGCGAGCACGAAGAAACGGCCGTTGCCGCACAGCATGGCGACCCGATCACCCGGGCCGACACCGAGTGACGCGAGCCCACCGCGCAGGTGTGCGACCTGGTCGCGCAGCGCGGCGTACGTCGTGGCCCGGCCACGGCTGACCAGCGCGACGTGATCGTCGGGATGGTCGTCGATGATGTGTGCGAGATTCACGTGTCCCCCGACTGCGGCCGCGTCCCCATCGGCCGCCCTCGACTCTATCCGCGCCGCGTGCAGCGGTCGGCCGAAGGCGCGTGGCTCAGTAGCGCAGCAGGGCGACGAGGCCGGACGCGAAGATGGCGAGCAGCAGCAGCCCGAGCGTGAGAGTGGTGGCGGGACGCATCGCAGCCCAGGTTACCGCTGGGTCGGCCGGAGCGAGATCGGGGTCGAGACGCCGGCATCCGGCTCGTCGTCACCGGCCGAGAGCACCACGAGGTCGCCGGCGGCGACACCCAGC
>JBEGOE010000296.1:0-4176 GCA_041182165.1 Actinomycetota bacterium | reverse complement strand
CGAGGGGACCGCCCCGACGCCCGGCGCCACTTCCCGGGGCCTGGCCGGACGCGCCACGGCCCGCAGTCCCGGGCGGGTAGGGACGCGGGCCGTGGACGTCAGGTGGGGCCAAGGGCCCCATCGCCGGTTGCTGGCACCGTCGCTCCGAGACCCGCTGGAGGTGACCGGGAGCTGGGCGAGCATGCCGACATGGGAAGGGTTCACCGAACGACCCATCGGCAAACGCGGGGCGGGGCCTCACACGCCCTCTCTTTCGGGTGCAATCGGTGCGGAGCGACGCTGCCGGTAAGGTCGGCCGCATGAGCGACTTCAACCAGCAGATCATCGACGAGTTCCGGGCCAACGCCGGCAAGGTGGCCATGTTCGGCGACACCCCGCTGGTCATCCTCCACACCATCGGGGCGAAGAGCGGCGCCGTGCGCGAGATTCCGCTCGTCGCGCTGGTCGAGGGCGACGCCCAGTTCGTGTTCGCGTCGAAGGGTGGCGCACCCTCCCACCCGGACTGGTATCACAACCTCCTGGCCACGCCGGAGATCGATGTCGAGGCAGCCACCGAGACGTACCGCGGCCGACTGGTCGAACTGCCGGTCGACGAGGGGCAGGCAGCCCTGCGGCGCCAGGCGGCACTCATGCCGCAGTTCGGTGACTACATCACCAACGCCGCGCCTCGCGTCATCCCGGTGTTCGCCATCGAGCGCGTCTGACCCGCGGCATGCGTCTCCACACGGTTCGAGCGGGCAGCGGCGAGCCGCCGATCGTGTTCATCCACGGGATGGGCACCTCGGCGGCGACATGGACCGCGTGCATGGAGCAGTTGCACGGCCGGCACACGGTGGTGGCGGTCGACCTGCTCGGTCATGGCGGATCCCCCGTGCCGGACGACCCGGCCGAGTACACGCGTGACCGTGCCCTGGTCGACCTCGACGAGGTGATCGCCGACCTGCCGTCGCGGCCGATCCTGGTGGGCCACTCGTTGGGCGGCTACCTGGCGCTCGCGCATGCGGCCACACGGCCGGGTGTCGCCGCCGGCATCGTGGTGCTGAACACGGGCCCGGGCTTCCGGGACCCCGAGAAGCGAGAGGCCTGGAACGAGCGTTCACGGCGCAATGCGCACCGCTTCGGGGTGCCGGTGCAGGCCGCCACCCTGAACCTCCAGGAGGACTCGGTGGTGATGGACCGCCTGGCCGAGACGCCGACGCCGACGCTCGTGCTCGCCGGTTCGCTCGACCGGCCCGAGTACGCGTCGTCGGGTCAGTACCTCGAGCGGAAGATGCCGTCGGCGCGACTGGTGGTCGTCGAGGGTGGCGAGCACTCGATGCACGAGCAGACCCACGCCGCCGAGGTGGCAGCCGAGATCGAGTCGTTCATCGCCGCCCTACCCTGAGCCTGCCTCAGCCTGGCGGCACCATGAACGGCCGGAGCTCGGCGAGCCCGCGCTCGTCGCGCTCGAGCCCCTCGGCGATGAACCGGTCGATGAGGCGGTGGAAGCCGCGCAGGCGCGCTTCCTGGTAGAGCCCGAACGACACGCCAGCGGCGCCGCGGCTCTTCAGGCCCTGCTGCACGCGGGGCAGGTTCGACATGTCCTGCTCGAACACGGCCGAGAGGCCACCCATGCCGACCGCCTCGCTCCAGGCCTGGTCGAGGGTGAGTCGCTGGGTCTCGGCCCGCTGAGGCCGCGGCTCGCCGGTCGGCACGGGTGCGGTGCGCATGACGTCCATGAAGCAGGTGTCGGGCGTGGGGCCCGGGCGCCAGCGGTAGACGAGCGACTGGCCGACGCCGGCCCACGGGGCGAAGGCCGGGAACAGGTGGTAGAGGATCGCGTCGAGCACTTCGGCATCGGATGCCTGGTCGAGCTCGATGCCCATCCGCTCGCTCATCGCGGCGCGCATCACGTCGGCCATGATCGGCCGGGCGGCGGCGCCCTCGGGGACGACGACGGACGCCTTCGGGGCCCGGGACGAGAACTGGACCTGCGCGTCGGCGACCTGCTGCTCGGTGATGCCGCTCATGTGCGGGCTGCCCACGCCGAACGAGTTCACGAACCGGGTGACGTACGGCGAGTCGGGCCAGATCGAGTATTCGCTGTTCTCGTCGGCGCAGTACTCGAGGATCTGCGGGTGCGTCGCGATGACGTGGTACGCCTCGCTGAAGGCCTCCATGCACACCTTCCAGTTGGCAGGCACCTCCTTCACGGCGTGGAACATCACGTACCGGTCGGCCATGCCGAAGTCACGCCCGAAGTGCTCGATGAGCTTGTCGGCATAGCGCTCGAACGGGATGGGGTCGGGAGCGAAGTTCACGAACACGAAGCCGCACCAGGTGGCGACAGCGGCCTCGGGCAGGCACGAGCGCTCGGGCTGCTCGCGGATCTGGGGGAAGTCCCACCCGGCGGGCACCTCGGCGAGGTTGCCCTCGAGGTCCCAGCGCCAGCCGTGGAACGGGCAGCGGAACGACCCCACGCGGCCGTCGTCGACGCGCAGCTTCGTGCCCCGGTGGAGACACGAGTTGTGGTACGCCCGGATCGCGCCGTGGTGGTCGCGGGTGACGATGAGGGACTGGTCGGCGACGTCGTACACGACGTGGTCGCCCGGCTGGCGGAGCTGGTCCTCGGTGCACGCCATCTGCCACGTGCGGGTCCAGAGGTACTCGCCCTCGAGTGCGGCGAAGGCGGCCGAGGTGTAGCGGGCCCGAGGCACGTCGGCCTCGCCCTGGAACGAGCTGCTGTGGTCGCGCAGTGACACGGGCACGTCGCGCGTGTCGGTGTCGAGCAGGTCCTGGACGCTCGGGCCAGTGCTCCGTGCGGTGCCATCGCGAGTGTCGGTCATCATCGTCTCCCTGTGTGATCGATCCCCGATTGCTTACCTGCTCGGCATCAGCGGCGTCGTACCGGCGGTCACGTCTGTTCGATTTCGATGCAGTTCGACCGACCCGACCGGCCTGACCCGACCCGAACCGGCCGACCCGACCGGCCTGACTCGCCGGCTTGACCCATCCGGTCTGATTCGACATCGAACTGACGTGACGGGCCGTGCTGCGCCGGGTTCGGGCGGTGTGTCGCTGGACGGGTCAGGCGCCGCCGGCGACGACGATGTTCTGGCCGGTGACCCACGAACCGGCCGGCGAGGCGAGCCACACGGCAGCGGTGGCGATGTCAGTCGGCGTGCCGAGGCGCCGCAGCGGCAGGCGCTTCGCAGTGGCCTCGAGTTGCTCGTCAGTGACGTTGCCGACGCGCTTGGTGGACTCGGTGGGGACGTTGCCGGGCGAGATGACGTTCGAGCGGATGCCCTTCGGGCCGAGCTCGGTGGCCAGGGTGACGGCGAGCGAGTTCATGCCCGACTTGGCCGCGCCGTACGCGGCGAAGTTGACGGCCGCCCTGAGCGAGGCGATCGATGAGATGCCGATGAGCGTCGAGCCGGGCCGCATGACGGTCGCGCACGCCTTGGCGGCGACGAAGTGCGGGCGCAGGTTCAGTGCGATCTGCGCATCCCAGTGCCACTCGGGGAAGTCCTCGAACGCGAAGTTGCCGGGGTGGTCCGACGTGCCGGCATTGCTGACCCAGGTGTCGATGTGGCCGAAGGTGTCGAGCGCTGTCGACACGAGCGTCGGCACCGTCTCGGGCGCCGTGATGTCGGCGGCGACGATGATCGCTCGGCGGCCGCGCTCGGCGATGCGGGCGGCGACCTCCTCGAGGTCCTCCGAACGGCGGGCCGTGATGACCACGTCGGCACCGGCGTCGGCGAAGCCCAGGGCGATGCCGCGACCGATGCCGCGCCCGGCACCGGTGACGACGGCGACCATGCCGTCCATCCGGAACAGCTGCATCACATTGGCGTCTGCTGCGTCGATGGGCGTATGGGTTCGGCTCTGCTCGTCCGACATGGAATGCTCCTATTCATGTTGAGTCGCCCCGCCGCCCACGAACTACTCGGTGCCACCTTTCCTGGTGGCCGCACACGCCTGGCGTACTGGGAGAACTACTTGCTGACCGACTGTACGACGGCGGCCCAGCTCCCGGACTCACTGGGGCATCCGGTGGCCCTGTTCCACCTGCCGATCCTCGGCGCAGGCATCACGATCGGCACGCTGTTCGACTGGTGCGGCGCCGAGGGCCCCGGCACCGTCGGCCTCGACGGCTACGACTGGGAGTACCTCGAGCCGCTGCGCGTCGACGTCGAC
>JBEGOE010000295.1:0-3615 GCA_041182165.1 Actinomycetota bacterium | reverse complement strand
GCCAGGCCCCGTGCGCGCAACGGGGCGATGTCGTGAGCATCACACCACCCCCTGACGCTCTCGACGTTCAGCTCGTGCACGAGCCCCGGGACGGGCTCGGGCCAGGCGGGGTCGGTGTGCTGCTCGCACGCATCAGACGCATGGCTCGCTCGGTGTGCGAGCAGCACACCGACCCCGCCTGGCACGAGCCCGTCCCGGTGCTCGTGCACGAGATGAACGTCGAGAGCTTCATGGGCTGGTGTGATGATCACGACATCGACCCGTTGCGCGAACTGGTCCTGGCGGCAGCGATCGCCACCCAGCGCTCCGCCGACAACCAGCCCGACCGCAGCGCCCTGCTCGACGTTGCGCATCCGATGACCAAGCACCTCCGGCCGAGCCTGCGCTCGTGGGCCGTCCGCGAAGTGCGCGACTGCGTGCTCGACATTGCCACGGCAGACCCGCCCACACCGCCGATGAGCCTCGTCATCGACGACGACGATCACACCGACGAACTCGCCACGGCGCTCGTGGCATGGCTCGCCGCGATGGGGTCGGCCCATGCAGCGGTCACTCAGGGCAGCATCGAGGTGTCATTGGCGCACCTGCTGCCCGACCGCCCGGTGTTCTAGGCCCCGATCGCGTGGTAGCCGCCGTCGACGTGGATCATCGATCCGGTCGTGGCGGGGAACCAGTCGCTCAACAGCGCCACGACGGCCTTGGCGACCGCCGACGAGTCGTTGACGTCCCAACCGAGCGGCGCCCGGTCGTCCCAGACGTCCTCGAACTTCTTGAAGCCGGGAATGCTCTTCGCCGCGATCGTCCTGATCGGACCGGCCGCCACGAGGTTCGACCGGATGCCGCGCGGGCCGAGCTCCTTGGCGAGGTAGCGGTTGATGCCCTCGAGCGTCGACTTGGCGACACCCATCCAGTTGTAGGCCGGCCAGGCGACGGTGTTGTCGAAGTCGAGCCCGACGAACGACCCGCCTGCCGTCATGAGCGGTGCGAACGCGTCGGCGAGCGCCTTGTACGAGTACGCCGACACGTTGATGGCCACCTGGACGTCGGCCCACGTGGCGGCCATGAAGTCGTCACCGAGGCATACCTCGGGAGCGAAACCGATCGCGTGCAGCACGCCGTCGACCCGGCCCCCGAAGTGCTCGGCGGCCGCCTCACGCGCCGATACGAGGTGCTCGGGTACCGTCACGTCGAGCTCGTGCACGGGGACGGGTACCGGCAGCTTGCGAGCGGTGCGCTGGGTGAGGCTGAGCGCGCGACCCGCACCCGTGAGCATCAGGTTCGCACCCTGCTGCTGAGCGAGCGAGGCGACGCCGAAGGCGAGCGATGCATCGGTGAGCACACCGGTGATGACGATGTTCTTGCCCTCGAGGAGACCCATGTCGCCACGCTAGTCGCAGGGCTCCGCTGCCCCCGCTCCTTCGGGTGACGGGTCACCTGTGCAAGGCTGCGCCGATGCGTATCGGGATACTTGGTGGGACCGGTCCGGCGGGAAGCGCGCTCGCTGCTCGGCTGGCCTCGATCGGCTTCGAGGTGGTCATCGGCTCGCGGTCGAAGTACCGCGCCATGGAAGCCCGCGACGGAATGGTCGCCAAGTGGCCGCAGATCGCCGACCTGCTGAGCTTCGGCGACAACCCGGCCGCCGCCGACTGCGAGGTCGTCGTCATCGCCACCCCCTGGGACTCCGCCGCCACCACGGCACAGGAGTACCAGGACGCCCTGGCCGGCAAGGTCGTGGTCAGCATGGCCAACGCGCTCGTGCGCGTGGGGCACGAGTTCCAGCCGCTGGTGCCGCCCCGCGGCAGCGTTGCGGCGCACGTCCAGGCGGCGGTGCCGCGCTGTCGTGTCGTCGCCGCCTGCCACCACCTGCCGGCAACCGAGCTCGGCCACCTCGGTGAGCCGATCGACTCCGACGTGCTCATCTGCGGTGACGACCCCGATGCCGTCATCACCATCAGCGACATCGTGTCGAAGATCCCCGGCTGCCGTCCGCTCGACGCGGGCGAGCTCTCCAACGCCACGGCGATCGAGGCGTTCACGGCGGTGCTGTTGCAGCTCAACGTCCGCTACAAGACGCGCGTGGCCCCGAAGCTCACCGGAATCAAGCGCGACCCCCGGGCGTTGCAGGGCTCTTGATGCAGCTCTACGACACCGCCCGCCGTTCCGTCGTTGCGTTCGAGCCGGGTGAGCAGGTGCTCATGTACACGTGCGGCATCACGCCCTACGACGCGACACACCTCGGCCACGCCGCCACGTTCATCACCTACGACGTGCTGCAGCGCCGGCTCATCGACCTCGGTCACACGGTGAAGTGCGTCCGCAACGTCACCGACGTCGACGACCCGCTCTTCGCGAAGGCACGCGAACTCGGGGTGCACTACCTCGACCTGGCGGCAGGGGAGGAGGCCCGCTTCGAGCGCGACATGGAGGCGCTGAACGCGTTGCCGGTGGCGAGCACCCCGCGTGCCTCGTCGGCGATCCCCGACATCCGCGGCTTCATCGGCATGGTCCTCGACCGTGGCTTCGCCTACGTCGCCAACGGCAGCGTCTACTTCGACGTCTCGAAGTTCCCGTCGTTCGGCACGATCAGCAACTACACCCACGACGAGATGATCGACTTCGCCCGCCAACGCGGTGGCAAGGTCGACGACCCGAACAAGCGCAACCCGCTCGACTTCGTCCTGTGGCATCCGTCCGAGGCCGACGAGCCCAGCTGGGACACGCTGTGGGGCCCCGGCCGCCCGGGCTGGCACATCGAGTGCAGCGCGTTGGCGCTGCGCGAGCTCGGGACGACGATCGACCTCCACGGCGGTGGCTCCGACCTGATCTTCCCGCACCACGAGTGCGAGCGCGCCCAGAGCGAGGCCGCCACCGGCGAGCAGTTCGTGAAGCACTGGATGCACGTCGCAATGGTCTACATGGACGGCCACAAGATGTCGAAGAGCCTCGGCAACCTCGTATTCGTCGACAAACTCCGCACCGAGTGGGACCCCCGCGCGATCCGGCTCGGCATCATCGAGCACCACTACCGCTACGAGTGGGAGTGGGACGAGCAGCTGATGCCGCGCAACCGCGACCGGGTGCTCGCCTGGTCGGCGTCAGCGCAAGGTGCCGATGCCGAGGCGGTGCTCGACGACGTGCGGGCAGCGCTCGACGACGACCTGAACACGCCTGCCGCGGTGGCCGTGATCGACGCAGCGGCAGCGGCCGGTCGCGGGGTCGGCGCGGCGGCAGCGCTCCTCGGTGTCGACCTGTAGCACGGTCTTCCTCCGTGGCGCAACGTCCGTAATGCGCCGGTCACATGTGGTTCACAAGAAATATGTTTCCTGTCTTCCGGAGGGGTGACCGGATCGTTTAGTCTTCAATGCGAGGAGGTGAACGATGAACGCTGAAGGCGCCGGCAAAGTACAGTCTCGGTTCCGCCGTATCGCACGGCCCGTCGCCAACCGCCTGTGGCAGTTCGAGCTCGAAGGATTCGACCGGTTGCCCGCTCACGGGCCTGCCATCTTGTGCCCCAACCACGTCAGCTTCCTCGACAGCGCCTTCCTCATGCTGCAGGTGCCGAGGAACATCAGCTTCGTCGGCAAGGCCGAGTACATGGATTCGTGGAAGACGAAG
>JBEGOE010000294.1:0-3565 GCA_041182165.1 Actinomycetota bacterium | reverse complement strand
GTCGTCATGGAGGCCTGAGCCGTGCGGCGTGCCCGAGGCGCGCGGTTCGCCGCGGGTGCGGTGTCCGTGCTGGTGCTGTCGTCGTGCAGCGGCAGCGATGACGGCGGCTCGTCGTCGTCTCCGGCGCTCGACTCCCTGGTCACGTCGGCGTGCGCGCCGGGTGATCCGGTGCTGGTCATCGACGAGATCCCCGACGCGGTCGCCGCGGTCGAGGCCGAGCTCGGTGGCCCGCAGCGCTACTTCGAGATCAACGCGACCGAGCTGTTGGTGAACCTCTTCGTCGCCAGCCCGGACGGCACGAAGGCGACGCCGTACGCGTATGCGGCCGGTCAGCTGAGCTCGAAGGACACCTTCGACGCGCAGGGCAACACGTTCGAGGCGAGCGCGCTCGACGTCGACCCGCAGCTCGTCTCGTCGTGCGTCGCCGGGCAGTTGCCGACCTCGTCGCAGGACCTCTTCATCGTCGAGGGCGGGGCCGGTGGGGCCGTCCGCTACACGATCCTCACCACGTCGACCAACGGTGGTCAGCTGCTGGTCGAAGTGGGAGGCGACGGCACCGTGCTCAGCGTCGACCCCGTCGGCGGCTGATCCGGGCGGGCGACCCGCCAGGCGAGCCAGATGAACAGGAACTGGAACGGCAGGCGGCCGTAGGCGACGAGCTGGTCGCCGAGCGGGCGGTCGCGCCAGTCCCAGGCCATGTAGAGGTTGGCGGGGTACACGGCCACGAGCAGCACCATCGCAGCGATGCCGCCGAGGCGGCGGGTCCGTCGCACCAGCAGCATCGGCCCCACGACGAGCTCGGCGACACCGCTGAGATAGGTCCAGAAGCGCTCGGAGGGGGGTAGCCAGGGCGGCACGATGTCGTCGAAGAACGACGGGCTGACGAAGTGCATCAGGCCGGCAACCGTGAAGAAGGCGCCGAGACCCACTGCGATCCGGTCGCTTCGCCGTTGTCGGTCCGTCACGGGCGGCACCGTAGCGGTCACACGGACCGGGCGCAGGGTGCGCGGTCGGTCGCGCGCCCCATTGGTAGGTTGACGTCGATGGCTACCTATGGCCCCGGCCAACGCCGGAGCAGCAAACAGACGAGCACCAAGACGCCGCCGCGCGGTTCGTCGCGCACCCCGGTCGATCCCACCGGCGGTTCCAAGCGCGTCAGGGCCTCGGCCGATGCCCGCAGCGCCATCGATGGTCGCGAGCACGAGTTCCTGGGCATCGGCCTCATCGTGGGCGGCGTCCTCATCGGCCTCGCGATCTATCTGCGCCTCGCCGGCCCGCTCGGCCGCGGTGTCGAGGTGCTGTTCGGGTGGCTCGCCGGCCTCGGCCGCTTCGTGCTCCCCATCGCCCTGGTGGGCGTCGGCGTCGCCCTCGTCAGAAAGGGCCGCAGCGATCACCGTGGGCGCCTCGCCGTCGGATGGGGCATCGGGTCGCTGGCGATCCTCGGCCTGCTGCACGTGGCGAACGGCCCCGACAAGGTGATGGCCGACCTCGACGCGTTCGACGGTGCTGGTGGCTGGTTCGGCGCCATCGTGGGCCAACCGCTCCGGTCGTTGCTCGGCGACGCCGGAGCGATCGTCGTCTTCATAGCGATCATCCTGGGTGCGGTGCTCGTCGTCACGGGCTCCACCATCGGGGCGCTCCTGTCCAACACCCGCACGAGCGCGGCTGCGGTTGCGCAGCCGCTCGGCAAGGCGGCGCGTCGGGCACGCACCGCCATCGGCGACATCGCCACGCTGAAGAGCGAGCGGCACGACGTCGACGACATCGACCCCTACGACGAGGACGACGCCGCCCGCCCGAGCCTCTACGACGCCGATGCCGACGACGACTGGAGCGACGTCGCTCCCAAGGCGAAGCGAACGAAGGCCAAGCCCGTCGTCGTGCCCGTCGGATCCGGTCCCGTCGAGCAACCGGCGCTCGACCTCGGGCCCGCTGCGCAGGCCGGCCCCTGGTCGCTGCCGCCCGTCTCCTACCTGAACCGCAGCGAGAACCAGGCGATCAACAAGGCCGAGGTCGACGCACGCGGCCGCACGCTGGTCGAGTCGCTGGCGTCGCACGGCGTCGAGACGAAACTCGTCGGCCAGACCGTCGGCCCCACCGTCACCCGCTACGAGCTCGAGCTCGGCCCCGGTGTCAAGGTCGCCCGGATCACGAGCCTCAACCGCGACATCGCCTACGCGATGGCGGCCGTCGACGTCCGCATCCTGGCGCCCATCCCCGGTCGCTCGGCCATCGGCGTCGAGGTCCCGAACCACACGCGTCAGCTCGTTGCGCTCGGTGACATCATGACGTCGCCCGAGTCGAAGGTCGCCACGCATCCGCTCGACGTCGCCGTCGGCAAGGACATCGCCGGCCGGTCGGTGTTCCTGAACCTCGCCACCACGCCGCACCTGCTCATCGCCGGCACCACCGGTGCCGGCAAGTCGAGCGGCATCAACTGCATCATCACCTCGCTGCTCATGCGCACCACGCCCGAGCAGGTGAAGCTCATCCTCATCGACCCCAAGCAGGTCGAGATGGGCCAGTACAACCGCCTGCCGCACCTGCTCACGCAGCCGGTCACGAACCCCAAGAAGGCGGCCAACGCGCTGCAGTGGGCGTGCAAGGAGATGGATCGCCGTTACGACGTCCTGTCCGAGGTCGGCTTCCGCGACATCGGTGGCTACAACGCCGCGTACGACCGCGGCGACCTCCAGGGCGAGGCGATCGCCGGCCTCGACCCCGATGCCGAGCAGCGTCAGTTCGAGCGCATGCCCTACATCGTCGTCGTGGTCGACGAGCTCAACGACCTGATGATGGTCGCGGCTCGCGACGTCGAGGAGAGCATCACCCGCATCGCGCAGAAGGCCCGTGCGGTGGGCATCCACCTCATCGTCGCCACGCAGCGCCCGTCGGTGAACGTGATCACCGGCGTCATCAAGGCCAACGTGCCGGCCCGCATGGCGTTCGCCGTGTCGTCGCTCACCGACAGCCGCGTCATCCTCGACCAACCGGGTGCCGAGAAGCTCGTCGGCAAGGGCGACATGCTCTTGTTGCCCGGTAGCTCCAACGTCGCCCAGCGCATCCAGGGCTCGTTCGTCAGCGAGGAAGAGGTGCGCAAGGTCGTCGCGCACTGGCGCCGTCAGGCCCCCGAGGTCACCTACGTCAGCGGCGTCGAGGGTGACGACGGCGGCGGCAGCGGTGTCGGCGGCGGCATGTTCGCCTCCGCCGGTGGTGGTGCCGACGAGGACGAGGACGAGGCATTGATGCGTCAGGCGATCGAGCTGGTCGTCCGCAGCCAGCTCGGCTCGACCTCGATGCTGCAGCGCAAGCTCAAGGTCGGCTTCGCCCGTGCCGGCCGGATCATGGATCTGCTCGAGCAACGGGGTGTGGTGGGCCCGAGCGAGGGCTCGAAGGCCCGCTCGGTGCGGATGACCGTCGAGGAGTACGAGCTCCTCAACGGCGGCTGAGCCTCCCGGCCCGATGACGAGCGAACCGTCAGCGCCGCTGCTGCACGCGCAGGCCACCGGCGAGGTCCGCGCCGCGGCCACCTTCGATCTCACCACGATGCGCGACCCGAGCGGCC
>JBEGOE010000293.1:0-5224 GCA_041182165.1 Actinomycetota bacterium | reverse complement strand
TCGGAGCCCGGGCGCGACTCTAGGTGGACCCGTTCGCGAGGGCGGTGACGGCGCTGAGATGCACGAGCGCTGCCGACTCGGGGTGCATCGCCGGCGGCTGGATGCCGTGCACGGCGAGTTGACGGCCTGTGAGCGTGATGCCGTCGTGCACCCATGCGGGCTGGCGCCGCGCCGGCCCGCGACCACCAGAGGGCAGTTCGATGAGCTCGACCTCGTACCGCACCTCGGGCAGCAGGTCGGGCAGGCGCAGCACAGGCGGGGTGAGGCTCATGCCCGTGCGCAGCTGGGTGATCGCCACCAACGCCTCCGTGCGATCGAGCGCGTACACGCCGTGCGCGTGGGACGAGGGATCAGCGCCGTTGAACTCCGGGTCGAAGCGGACGACGTCACCGCCGTGCAGCAGCGGACGGAACCGTTGGTGCAGCGCGATGAAGTGGGCGAGTCGATCCCGCTCGCGGTCGGTGAGCGACAACACGTTCCACTCGACGCCGAGGTGCCCGAACAGCGCCGTGATCGCCCGGAACGACAGGCTGTGCGTTCGGGCGGTCGTGTGCGACTGCGGCGGGCCGATGTGGGCGCCCATCACCTCGGGCGGGATGAGCATCGACGCACCGCGTTGGATGGTCTGACGCTCCAGCGGGTCGTTGCAGTCGCTGGTCCACACCCGCTTGGTGCGCCGCAGGATCTCGAGGTCGAGGCGGCCGCCACCGCTGGCGCAGCTCTCGATCTCGACCGACGGGTGGCGTCGACCCAACTCGTCCAGCAGCCGATGGACGGCCAGTGTCTGGGCATGGGTGCCGGCGGCACCGTCGGCGCCGCTGGCCTGCACGTGATCGCGGTTCATGTCCCACTTGACGTAGGCGATGTCGTGGTCGCGCAGCAGCGCGTCGAGCTGGCCGAGCACGTGCTCGAACGCTTCGGGCCGGCCGAGATCGAGCACGAGTTGGTGTCGCCCCATCACCGGGTCGTAGCCGGGGGTGGTGAGCGTCCAGTCGGGATGCGCCCGGTACAGGTCGCTGTCGGGGTTGACCATCTCGGGCTCCACCCAGATGCCGAACTCCATGCCGAGCGATCGGACGTGATCGATCAGCGGCGCCAACCCATCCGGATAGACCTCGTGCGACACGGTCCAGTCGCCGAGCGCCGCGGCGGCCGTCGCGAGGTCCTGCAACCGGGCGGTGTCGTGCTGGAAGTACACGGCCTCCCACGTGTTCAACAGCACCGGGCGGGGCGTGGTGGGATGCCCGGGACGCGACCGGACGAGACGGTGGAAGCCCCACGACGCAGGGGTCAGCCCACCGGCCGAATAGACGCCGATCAGCTCGGGCGAGGAGTACGACTCGCCGGGGTCGAGCGAGATCTCGCCGGGCTGCAGCAGCTCACCGGCCTGCAGGTAGCGGCGGCCGTCGGGCAGCACCTCGGCGAGGAACTGGTGGTTCCCGCTCCAGGCCAGGTGCGCGCCCCACACCTCGCCCCGCCACTCGCCGAATCCCGTCTCGCCGGCGAAGGCGAGCGGCACGTGCTCGTGCGAGGTGCGGCCCCTGCGGTTCTCGACGACCACGGCACCGGTGCCCCAGGTGGCGCGCACCGGGTGCATCTCGCGGGTCCACCGACCGGTGAAGGTGAGCAGATCGCTGGCGTGCACCGGCAGCGGCAGCGTGGGGGTCAGGGCGTCGAGCAGGTAGCGGGTGTCGTGCTCGTTGACGAGTGTGCACTGCACGACCAGCGCGTGATCGAGCTCGATGCGCGTGACGAGCCGCAGGCCGGCAACCGCATCGACCGACGTGACGACGACGCCGTGCTCGATGGACTCGACGCCTGCGGCAGCGAACCGTGCCGACCATGCCGTGCCGCCGCGCCGGTGACCCGCCAGGCCGGGCCGTCCCTGGAAACCGCTGCCGTGCTCGGGTACCACCGACACCGGGGCGACGACGTCGAGCATGCCGTGGGTGACGGCACGGTCGAGCGCCGCCACGACCGATGCAGGGTCGATGTCGCCCAGGGGCGCACCCCAGTGGACGATCACCGGCGTGCCACCGGACTCGTCGAGCACCACGTCGGCCGTGCGGCCGCGCAGATGGATCATGGAGGATCACCCCTTGTCGTCGCACAGCGTGAGGCCGCCGAATGTGCTGCTTCCGGCGAAGGTAGACGACGAGGCGCAACGACGCCCCGCCCGACCGGCACGCCCGGCCGGTACGCCCGGGGGTTCGGCACACCCTGGCCGAGTCGACCGGCCGCGGTCGAGGCGTGCTCGGATGGGAGACTGCACACTTGGTGTCCCCATGACCACGCCTCCCGGAACCTTCCCCCCTGCCAGTCCCGGCCCGGCCTCCGAGCCGGTGGACGACGATGTCCGCACCGATCCGCACCTCGGCACGGTCGTCCACGTGGTGGGTACCCGTCAGGCTCGGCCCAACCTGCCGGCGAGCGGGTGCCCGTTCTGCCCCGGCGGTCTCGAGGCCCCAGAACCGTACGACGTCCGGTGGTTCAAGAACCGCTGGCCGGCGATGCCGGACGGCCGGTGCGAGGTCGTGCTCTACACGAGCGAGCACGATGCGACGTTCTGGTCGCTCGGCGTCGCCGGCGCCCGCAAGGTGATCGACCTGTGGGCCGATCGGTTCGCCGAGCTGGGCGCGCGCCCCGACGTCGACTACGTCCTCGAGTTCGAGAACCGCGGCCGTGAGGTGGGTGCCACGATCGCCCACCCGCACGGCCAGATCTACGCGTACGACCACGTGCCCGATCGGCCACGCCGCCTGTTCGAGGCCGGCTGGGAACCCGACACGGCCCCCGAGCGGGCGGTGGCCCAGCACGGCTCGTGGCGCGCATTCGTCCCGTACGCCTCCACGTTCCCGATCGCCGTCACGCTCGCACCCGAGGTGCAGGTGCCCGACCTGCTCGCCCTCGACGAGCGGGGGCGCGACGACCTCGCCGCCACGCTCGTCGACGTGCTGGCACGGCTCGACCGCCTCTACGACCGGCCGCTGCCGTACATGATGTGGCTCAACCAGCGGCCGACCGGCGGCGGCTCGTGGCCGGGGGCGTGGTTCCACGTCGAGATCGTGTCGCCGTGGCGCAGCGCCGGCACGCAGCGCTTCATCGCCGCCGCCGAGGTGGCCTGCAACGAGTACTTCAACCCCGTGATCCCCGAGGTGATCGCCGAGCAGCTCCGCGCCCTCGGCTGAACGGCATCAGCCCAGCGGCTGGAACTGGGGCGGGCGCTTCTGCAGGAAGCTCGAGACGCCCTCTTTGAAGTCGGGCCGGCGCAACGAGGCCTTCATCAGTTCGATCGCATCGGTGCTGGCATCGGCCACACCGCGGAGCTGATCGGCGTAGACCTGCTGCTTCATGATGCTCATCGAGGTCGGTGACGAGTTCACGGCGAGGTCGGCGGCGTACTCGAGCGCCCGGTCGAGCAGGTGCTCGGGCGCCACGACCTCGTTGACGAGGCCCATCTCGGCGGCTTCCTCGGCCAGGATGACACGGCCCGAGAACAGCAGATCGAGCGACCGCGACGTGCCGATGAGCCGGGGCAGGATCCACGACATCCCGTACTCGGCGATGAGGCCGCGGCGAGCGAACGCCGTCGTGAACTTCGCACCTGCCGCCGCGAAGCGGATGTCGCACATCAGCGCCTGGACCATGCCGATGCCGGCGCACGCGCCGTTCACGGCGGCGATGACCGGCTTGGGCACCGTGGTCGTGTAGTGCTGCGGACGACCACCGGCCGCGCTCTCGGCACCGCCGCTGCCCGCGCTGGCGCCGATGCCCTGCAGGGTGTCCATGTCGGCGCCGGCACAGAAGCCGCGGCCGGCGCCGGTGACGACGATGACCTTCACCTCGGGGTCTGCGGCCGCCTGGTCGAGCAACTCGAAGTACCGGGTGGCGAGGTCACCGTTCCAGGCGTTGAGGCGCTCGGGTCGGTTCAGCGTGAGGATCGCGATGCCGGGATCGCGGCGCTCGTAGAGGACCGTGTTGGCGATGTCCGCGGTGCTCGCGGTGCCTGTGGTGTCCGGGGTCTCAGCGCTCGTCGACTGGCTCATCTGTCGGAACGTACTCGCCCTCGCCGAGCGGTCCCGACTCGGGCACCGGCGCATCCGCGACCTCTGCCGCGACCTCTGCCTCGTCCGCGACCTCGGTGACGTCCGCAGTCTCCGAATCGTCCGCGGCCTCGGAGTCGTGTTCCTCCGCGATCGCGTCGCCGTGTTCGTCCGCGGCCTCGGAGTCGTGTCCGGCGCTGCGGCCGCTGACGACGAGGTAGACCACCGACCCGACGATGACGGCGAGGGCGACCCACTGGTTCCAACGGAGGCCGCCGACATGACTGGTGGCGTCGATGCGGAGCCCCTCGACCCAGAACCGGCCGATCCCGTAGCCGAGCAGGTACACGCCCATCAGGCGCGGCGGGCGCATCGGGCGACGCTTGTCGAGCAGCAGCAGGAAGCCGCAGAGCGCCAGGTTCCACAGCGATTCGTACAGGAACGTCGGATGGAACAGGGTCCCCGGCGGATAGCCCGCCGCGGCGACGCGCCCGGGGCTGATCTCGAGGCCCCACGGCAGCGTGGTGGCCTTGCCGTACAGCTCCTGGTTGAACCAGTTGCCCCAGCGGCCGATCGACTGCGCGAGCGGGATGGCGGGCGCCGCGCACGTCACCATGACGCGCCAGTCGACGCCACGGCGCTTCGTCGCCCAGATGCCGACGACGATGCCGGCGAGCAGCCCACCGGGGATGCCGAGGCCGCCCTGCCAGATCTTGAGGGCGTCGAGCGGGCGGTCCTGGAACGAGCTCCACTCGGTGGCCACGTGATAGAGCCGCGAACCGATCACGCCGGCGAGGACCGCCCACACGGCCATGCTGCTGACGTCGTCGCGTGTGCCTGCGCCGCGAGCCTCGAGGCGGCGGCCGGTGAGCCACACCGCTGCCACGACGCCGAGCGCGATCATGAGGCCGTAGGCGGGGAGCGACAGCGGCCCGATGTCGATCGTGCCGCTCGAGGGGCGGGGGATGCTGGCGAGCAGGCTCACGACCGGGTGACCCGGAGGGCGAACTCGACCGACCGCTCGAACACGATGTCCTTCTCGTAGTCCTGGGTTGCCACGTGGAAGCTGCGCTCGAGCGTCACCCGCTCGACCGGGCCGCCGTAGGTGACGGCGAGGAACTCGGCCTGCGACGGGTCGACGACGTGGTCGTTCAGCGAGTTGATGAGCAGCAGCGGCACGC
>JBEGOE010000292.1:0-3777 GCA_041182165.1 Actinomycetota bacterium | reverse complement strand
ACCCTGTCCCTGTCACCGTCGCCCTCGCTCCCACCCCGACCTCGGTGCGGTTCGTTCTCACAGTCTGCACCCCGTGGCCGCCGAAGTCGCGCCTGTCGTCGTGTCATCCACGACGACAGGCACAACTTCGGGGCGGGGCTCGCCCGCACCGGCAAGTTCGCCCTCGTGGCGGCCCGACGGCAAGACTCGGCATCAGAACGCACCGGCGCCGCCGGTCATCCGAAAGGTGTTGCCATGACCGAGGCCTGGATCATCGACGCAGTCCGCACCCCGCGCGGCATCGGCAAGCCCGGCAAGGGCGCCCTTGCCGACATGCACCCGCAGCGCCTCGGCGCCACCGTGCTGAAGGCGATCGCCGCCCGCAACGACCTCGACACCAGCCAGGTCGACGACATCATCTGGAGCACCAGCAACCAGGTCGGCACGCAGGGCGGCGACCTCGGCCGCATGGCCGCGCTCGACGCCGGCTGGGACGTCAAGGCCAGCGCCATGACCCTCGACCGCTTCTGCGGCGGCGGCATCACCACCTCGAACCTCGCCGCCGGCATGATCATGTCCGGCCTCGAGGACGTCATCGTCGCCGGTGGCGCCGAGATGATGTCGACCTACGGCTCGAACCGCCTGCCCGGCTCGGTCGGCCTGCTCGACGGCGGCAACCTGCACCTCCGCGCCGAACACCCGCAGCCCCACCAGGGCGTGTGCGCCGACGCCATCGCCACCCTCGAGAAGATCCCGCGCCAGGCCCTCGACGAGCTCGCGCTCGAGTCGCAGCGCCGCGCCGATGTCGCCATCCGCGAGGGCCGCTTCGCCAAGAGCCTCGTCCCCGTCGTGCGCGACGACGGTTCGATCGCGCTCGACCGCGAAGAGTTCCCCCGCCCGAACACGACCATCGAGAGCCTCAGCGCCCTCGCCCCGTCGTTCGCCGGCATGTACGACTACCCGCTCGACGACAGTGGCATCACGTTCAAGCAGCTCGTCACCCAGGTCTACCCCGGCCTCGAGGTCGAGCACGTCCACCACGCCGGCAACTCGTCCGGCGTCGTCGACGGCGCTGCCGCCCTGCTCTACGCGAGCCCCGAGGCCGCCAAGGCCCGCGGCTGGAAGCCCCGTGCCCGCGTGGTCGCGATGGCGAACATGGGCGACAGCCCGACGCTCATGCTGAACGCCCCCGTGCCCGCCGCCCGCAAGGTCCTCGCCAAGGCCGGCCTCACCCTCGACGACATCGACCTGTTCGAGATCAACGAGGCGTTCGCCGTCGTCGCCGAGAAGTTCATCCGCGACCTCGACCTCGACCGCAGCAAGGTCAACGTGAACGGCGGCGCGATGGCCCTCGGTCACCCGATCGGTGCCACCGGCGCGATGCTGATCGGCACCGTGCTCGACGAGCTCGAGCGCACCGACGGCCGCTACGGCCTCATCACCATGTGCGCCGCCGGCGGCATGGCCCCCGCCATCATCATCGAGCGCATCTGACCTGAACCCGCCCGCACGGCAAGAAGCGGGCGTCAGCGTTGTGGCTTCACCCCGGCCACCTCGGCCAGGACGTCCTTGCCCACCAGGGTGAGCGACCACATCGCGCGGCTCGCGCCGATGTACACGAGCTGCGGCTCGGGTGTGTCGGTGATGTCGACCACGATCACCGCCGCACGCTCGAGGCCCTTGCCGCGGTGCACGGTCTCGCACAGCACCGTGTCCTCGCTGCGCTGCTCCCAGCGGGCGACGGGCAGCGGCTCGCGCTCGGCGGCGACATCGACCTGTGCGTCGAGCAGGTGGTCGCGCACGCCGATGCGCAGCGTCAGCACCGCGATCTGGCTGAGCGGCACGCCGTGCTCGTCACGCAACGACTCGATCGTCGACCGCACCCGCTTGCGCACCTCCTTCAGGCCGCCGGCGCGCAGGTGGGTCACCTCGACCTCGCCGACGGCGCCGCTCATCGGCTTCGGGCCGCCCAGGTGGTGGACGACCTCGGCCACCGACCGTGCGCTGCGCAGGTTCTCCTCGAGCGTGGCCAGCATCATGCCCGCCGGTGGCTCCCACGGGTCGACGTAGATCGCCTGCGACGGGTCGGCCACCATCAGCAGTCGAGCTTTCGCGGCGGCCGGGTCGAGCAGCATCTCGATCGACGGCAGCCAGTGCGGCCGCATGTCCTGGCCCTCGTCGATGATGATCGTGTCGAACGGCGTCCCGACGTCGGCTGCATGATCGAGCAACGCCTGCGTCGGCACGGTCTCCCAGTAGTCACGGTTCGGCTTGTCGACCACCGCGAAGCCGAACGGAGCAGCGAGGTGGACGATGAGGTCGTGATACGTGTGCACCTCGACGCCCGTGCCGTCGAGCACCCTCGTCAGGTCGTCGGCGAGTGGCTTGTTGAACGTGAGCACCAGGGTGCGCTCGCCACGCGCCGCGGCACGTCGCGCCCACTCGACCACCAGCCATGTCTTGCCGGTGCCGGCACCACCGGTCACCAGCACACGGGCGTTCGCGTCCAACGTCTGCAGGGCACCGAGCCGTGCTCGCGTGGCGTCGTCGATCCGGCGGGTTGCCACCGGCATGACGGCCGTGTCGGCGCCCTCGACGCGGATGTCGGGCCGCAGCGCCCGCAGGAACCGCGTGAACCGCTCGATCTGGACGGGCCCGTGCTCGGTGAGCAGGTTCCCGATCGCCCGCGCCGGATCGGCGAGCTCGTAGTGGCCGAACAGGTGATGCTTCGGGGCGTCGAGCCCCATGCCCTCCGCCGGGATGGCCCCCGTGTCCGGCAGCGCGATCGCATGCGCCATGAACAGCCCGTGGGTGTCGATGCCGATGCCCTTCATGCGCCGCACGAGATGGTGCTTGGCCGAGGTGACCTGCTCGGTGGGCGCCTTCTTCATCGGCCGCCCGTTCTGCATCCACTGCCCGGTGACGAGCTCGACCTTGCCGCCCTTCACCTCCACCAGCAGCACACCGTGCGCCGCCGAGGCCAGGACGATGTCGATCTCGGCGTCCTTGCCGGCGTCGAGCACCAGCACCTTCGGCACCACGAACCACGTGTCGTCGAGGCCGTCGAGGAAGGACCGGCACGTGCGCTGCTCGGAGTACTCGAGCTGCGTGAGATCGAAATCGGCCGGGAGCAACTGAGCCACGTTTCATTGTGGCCGATGGACGCCGGTCGCGACGTGCCTCAGCGGAGGGTGAGCTCGAACAGACGCTCCGCAGTCGACCGCAACCGCACCGCGTCGTACCGGTCGACGCCCGCTGCGCCCTCGACCGAGCCGTGCACGGCGGCGACCCACCGCTCCGGGATCGCCTCGACGCCGTACTTCGCCCCGGCGATCGCCCCGGTGACGCAGCCCACCGTGTCGGCGTCGTCGCCCAGTGCCACGGCCGCCGCCACCGCGTCCTCGAACGTCGTGGTGCCGCGCACCGCCCACACGGCCTGGGCCAGGCAGCCCCACACCGTGCCGTTCGCCGGCGCCTCCCGGTCGGGCGTCCAGGCGGGGGACAGCACCGGCGCGAACGCGGCGTAGATGTCGTCGGGCAGGTCGTCGAGCAGGCGGACGAGCTCGGGCCAGATGTCGTCGCCGGCGATCGCGAATCGCGTCAGCTCGACCCCGATCCAGGCGCCCCAACCGGCGGCCGGGTGCCCGTGCGTGAGGGCCGCCTGACGCAGGCACACGTCGAGCACCGCTGCGTCGGTCGACTCGAACATCGCCAGCGCCAGCGGGAAGGCGCGCATCAGCGCACCGTTGCCCGCGCTGCGCCGGCCGTCACCGGCAACGTCGCGCCAGTCGGGCGACG
>JBEGOE010000291.1:0-3170 GCA_041182165.1 Actinomycetota bacterium | reverse complement strand
GCCGTACCCGGCTGCGGCCTGCGTGAACTCGTGCCCGTCGACGAGCTTCACCGAGGCCTCGACCGGGTCGATGCCGAGGCGTTCGTAGGCGAGGTCGAGGAACGAGATGGCCGGCGCCACCGAGCAGTCGATGCGAGGGTCGGTGCGCAGCCGTGCGACGGTGCGCTCGAGCACCAGCGGCGAGCCGGGCACGGCGTACAGCACGTGGCCGTGCTCGTTGGCTGCTGCGACCAGCCGCTCGACGATGGTGGCGTACACGTCGGTGAAGGTGTCGGCGGCGTCGTACACGTCGTCGAAGCTCGTGGCATCGGGGCCGACGAGATGGCCCGACGGGTGGTGGCGGGTGCGCACGAAGCGGACCGCCGCAGCGTCGATGAGGCCGAGAGTGTGGGCGGTGACCCACCGGTCGTCACCCGGCCCGAGGCCGACCACGGTGACGCGTGGCAGGTCAGCCGAGGGGTTGGACGGTGAAGGTCTCACGGTCCCACCAGCCGTATCGCGAGTCGACGGTCGCGTCCGCGTCGCTGACGACCGCCTGGAGGTCTTCGCTCGTGACGGCCCCGTCGGCCAGGAGTTGGCCGATGATCGCGTTGTGCACGGCGAGGTCCTGCACCACCCGCGGCGCAGCCGTCCACGAAGGACCGAACTCCTCGGTGAGCGCCTGCTCGACCTCGGCCTGGTCGACCTCGGCGCCGATGCCCGCTTGCGTGATCGCGTTGATCGAGATCCACGCGCCGAGCAGGCTGCGGGCGCTGGTGCCGTCGATGAACCCGTCGACCGGTGCAGAGTTGAGCAACGTCTGGCCGAGTTCGCTCTCGAGCATCGACGAGAACTCGTCACGGGTCAGTTCGGCGCCGTTGACCGAGGCGACGTTCTGGTGCGACGTGAACGTGGCGCAGGACGACAGGGTGAGCGCGGCCACGAGCGCAGTGGCGGCGAGGAGCGAGCGACGGATCACGGCGGCGACGTTAGCGGCGGGGCGGCGATGACGGGCAGGCGCGCCGTCAGCCCGCGGGGATGAGCTCGCGCAGGAAGCCGACCAGGAACGACGCCGGCGTCGCACCGCGGGGGATCGGCAGCACGAGCTGCTCGGTGTCGTCCTTGTAGAGCGCGGTGCGGCTGAGGCGCTTCAACCGCATCGACTCGCTCACCTTCAGCGGCAGCGGCGCCAGGCGTGCTGCGTTCGACTGGATCGACACGTCCTTCAGCCCCAGGCGGTGGCACTCGGCTCGGAGGTGGCCGACATCGAGCAGGGCGGCCGCCGGTGCTGGCACGGGGCCGTAGCGGTCCTCCCACTCGGCGCGGATGTCGTCGACCTCCTGCGCGGTGGTGACGCCGGCGAGGCGGCGGTAGGCCTCGAGGCGCAGCTCCTCCTTGCCGACGTAGTCGACGGGCAGGAAGGCATCGGTGGGCACGTCGAGCTTCACCTCGCTCGGCTTCTTCACCGGCTCGCCCTTCATCTCGCCCACCGCCTCGGTGACCATCTGGCAGTAGAGGTCGTAGCCGACGGCGGCGATGTGGCCGCTCTGCGATTCGCCGAGCAGGTTGCCCGCACCCCGGATCTCGAGGTCGCGCATCGCGATCTTGAAACCGCTGCCGAGGTCGGTGGCCTCGCCGATGGTGCGCAGGCGCTCGTAGGCCTCCTCGGTGAGGCGGGCATCTTGCGGGTGGAACAGGTACGCGTAGGCGCGCGACCCGCTGCGCCCCACGCGGCCGCGGAGCTGGTGCATCTGCCCGAGGCCGAGCAGGTCGGCGCGTTCCACCACGAGCGTGTTCACCGTGGGCATGTCGATGCCGCTCTCGATGATGGTGGTGCACACGAGGACGTCGAAGCGCCCCTCCCAGAAGTCGACGACCACCTGCTCGAGCGAGCCCTCGTCCATCTGGCCGTGGGCGATCGCGATGCGGGCCTCGGGCACGAGCTCGCGGAGGCGTTGCGCCGCCGTCTCGATGGAGGTGACGCGGTTGTGGACCCAGAACACCTGGCCTTCGCGGAGGAGCTCGCGCCGGATCGCCTCGACCGCGACTCGCTCGTCGTACTCGCCGACGAAGGTGAGGATCGGCTGGCGGTCGGCCGGCGGGGTCTGGAGGAGCGACAGATCGCGGATGCCGACGAGGCTCATCTCGAGCGTGCGCGGGATGGGGGTGGCGCTGAGGGTGAGCACGTCGACGTTGTGCTTCATCTTCTTCATCGCCTCCTTCGCCTGCACACCGAAGCGCTGTTCCTCGTCGACGATGAGGAGGCCGAGGTCCTTGAACTCGATGCTGTCCTGCAGCAGTCGGTGGGTGCCGATGATGCAGTCGATCTCGCCCGTCTTCAGCCCCTCGATCACCTTCTTCGCCTCCTTCTGCGTGAGGAAGCGGCTGAGCACCTCGACGCGGACGGGGAAGCCGGCGAACCGGTCGGCGAAGGTGTTGCCGTGCTGTGTGGCGAGCAACGTGGTGGGCGCGAGGACGGCGACCTGCTTGCCGTCCTGGATGGCCTTGAACGCAGCGCGGACCGCGACCTCGGTCTTGCCGAAACCGACATCGCCGCACACGAGTCGGTCCATCGGATAGGCGCGCTCCATGTCGGACTTGATGTCGTCGATCGCCTTGCGCTGGTCGGGGGTGGGCGCAAAGGGGAAGGAGTCCTCCATCTCGTGCTGCCAAGGCGTGTCCTGTCCGAACGAGTGGCCGGTGGCGTTGACACGCTTCTGGTAGAGCACCACGAGCTCCTGCGCGATCTCGCGCACGGCGCTGCGGACCTTCGACTTGGCCTTCGCGAAGTCGGCGCCGCCGAGGCGGTGGAGGCTGGGTGCCTCGCCGCCGACGTACTGGCGGAGCATGTCGATCTGGTCGCTCGGGACGTAGAGCTTGTCGCCGCCCTTGTACGACAGCAGGAGGTAGTCGCGCTCGACGCCGCCGATGGTGCGCTTCACCATGCCGTCGTACTGGCCGACGCCGTGCTGGTGGTGCACGACGTAGTTGCCGGGCTTGAGGTCCTCGAAGACGCCGGCGCTCTGGCGCTTGCGCGGCCGGGCCTGGCGGTGGGCGCGACGCCGACCGGTGAGGACACCCTCGGCGACGACGGCCACCTTGGCGAGCGGGCTGGTGAAGCCGCGGTGCAGCGGAGCTGTGACCACGTCGCCGCCGGGTCGGCCGAGGTCGACATCGGCCCCGTGCGGCAC
>JBEGOE010000290.1:0-4075 GCA_041182165.1 Actinomycetota bacterium | reverse complement strand
CGTGACGATCACGGTGGAGCTGGGCAAGCCGATCGCGATGGATGAGGGTCTGCGCTTCGCGATTCGCGAGGGTGGGCGTACCGTGGGCGCCGGCCGCGTCACGAAGATCACCAAGTGACCGCCGTCCCGGCGCCACGACGACTGAGGAACTGAACCATGCCCAAGAATGACAAGCGGGTGAAGATCACCCTCGAGTGCACCGAGTGCAAGCGGCGCAACTACATCACGATGAAGTCCAAGATCAATGATCGTGAGCGTCTCGAGATGAAGAAGTACTGCTCGCACGACCGCAAGCACACCTCTCACAAAGAGACCCGCTAACAGCGGACTGCCTCCTCGCGGAGGCACCCTCGGGGCGGGCTGGTAGCGTTGGCTCGCCCTCCGAGGGCAGTAGCTCAGTTGGTAGAGCATCGGTCTCCAAAACCGACGGTCGGGGGTTCGAGTCCCTCCTGCCCTGCCCAGATCCCACGTGCCCGTCCGCTCGGACGAGCGCGAACGAAAGGCACATCCTCGAGATGTCACTCGACGACCTGAACCGTGAGCAGAAGCGCTCACTGAAGCGCATGGGAGCCCTGTCCGAACAGGGCACTCCCACTCGCGCCCAGCCTCAGGCTCGGAAGAGCGCCCAGGATCGGGTCGGCCCTGCGCAGTACCTCCGTGAGGTGCGCGACGAGATGCGCAAGGTCGCGTGGCCCAAGTGGCCCGAGGTCCGCCGCTTCTCGATCATCGTGCTGGTCACGGTGATCATCTACACCGCCTACGTCGGCGGTCTCGACGCGCTCTTCGGAGTCCTCTCCACCTGGTTGTACGACTGACATGACTGACGATCTCCACACCGACCCAACCTCGCTCGACGAGCTCACCGACACGGCAGCGCTCGACGCCGCCGAGGTCGACGCCGTCGAACCCGAGCTCGACACGGTCGACCCCGACGAGAGTGTCGACGTCGCTTTCGACCTCACCGGCACCGACGAGGTGTCTGCCGACGACGAGGCCGAGGTCGTCGTCGACGACCCCTGGACCCGACCCGGCGCCTGGTACGTCGTGCACACCCAGAGCGGCTACGAGAAGAAGGTCACGGCCAACCTCGGTGCCCGCATCACCTCGATGAACATGGAAGACCGCATCTACGAAGTGGTCATCCCCATGGAAGAGGTCGAGGAGTTCAAGAACGGTCGCAAGCAGACCGTGCAGAAGAAGGTCTTCCCCGGCTACATCCTCGTCCGTTGCCAGATGGACGACGAGAGCTGGTACTGCATCCGCAACACCCCGGGCGTCACCGGCTTCGTCGGCCAGAGCCGTCACGGCCAGAAGCCCACCCCGTTGTCGCGGCGCGAGGTCCAGACGTTCCTCGCCGCCAAGGGCGACGGCACCGGTGGCATGCCCACCCGCAAGAAGCCGAAGCTCGAGTACGACGTGGGCGAGAGCGTGCGCGTGAAGGAAGGCCCGTTCGCCGACTTCGCCGGCACGATCGCCGAGATCAACGCCGATCACATGAAGCTCAAGGTGTTGGTGAACATCTTCGGACGAGAGACCCTCGTCGAGATGGACTTCAGCCAGGTCTCGAAGCTCTGACGCGAGCGACCCACTCAGGAATCAAAGGAACACAGTCATGGCAAAGAAGAAGGTCGCTGCGATCATCAAGATCCAGATCCCGGCAGGCAAGGCCACCCCGGCGCCGCCGGTCGGCACCGCGCTCGGACCGCACGGCGTCGGCATCATGGACTTCGTGAAGCAGTACAACGCTGCCACCGAGAGCCAGGTCGGCACCATCATCCCGGTCGAGATCACGGTGTTCGAGGACCGGACGTTCACGTTCATCCTCAAGACGCCGCCGACCCCGGTGCTGCTCCGCCAGAAGGCCGGCCTGCCGAAGGGTTCGTCGAACCCGGGCAAGCAGGTCGCCGGCTCGGTCACCGAGGCCGACATCGAAGAGGTCGCCAAGATCAAGATGCCCGACCTCAACGCGTACGACCTCGAGGCCGCCAAGGAGCAGGTGCGCGGCACCGCTCGCTCCATGGGCCTCACCGTCGGCTGAGCCGACACCCGTTCACCAATCACACACACGCTCGACCGGGACGACCTCGCCCGGCGGCGTTCACACCGTCATCGTGCGGGAGGGAGACAGACATGTCCGGCAAGAAGTTCACCGACGCGGCGAAGAAGTTCGATCGTGACGCCCAGTTCACCCCGGTCGAGGCACTCGACCTGGTGAAGAAATTGGCCCCGGCCACGTTCGACGAGACCGTCGACATGGCCGTGCGCCTCGGAGTCGACCCCCGCAAGGCCGACCAGATGGTGCGCGGTACCGTCGCACTGCCCAGCGGTACCGGCAAGGACGTCCGCGTCGCCGTGTTCGCCTCCGGCGAGGCCGCCGACGCCGCTCGCGCCGCAGGTGCCGAGTTCGTCGGCGCCGACGACCTGGCCGCCGAGATCGAGAAGGGCAACATGAACTTCGACGTGGCCATCGCCACGCCGGACATGATGCCCCTCGTCGGCCGCCTCGGCCGCGTGCTCGGCCCGCGTGGCCTGATGCCGAACCCCAAGACCGGCACCGTCACCCAGGACGTCGCTCGCGCCGTCGCAGAGTTCAAGGGCGGCAAGGTCGAGTACCGCACCGACCGCTACGGCAACGTCCACGTGCCGCTCGGCAAGGTCAGCTTCGAGCCCGACGCGCTCGAGGCGAACTTCCGTGCCGTGCTCGACGAGCTGCAGCGTGCCAAGCCGGCCTCGGCCAAGGGCCGCTACCTGCGCAAGATCACGATCAGCTCGACGATGGGCCCCGGTGTCAAGGTCGACACCAACCGCCTCCGCCCCGAGCTGCCGGTCGCCGGCGCCTGATCACCGTGCCGGGCGCGGGCGACCGCCCGCTAGCCTGGCCGCACAACCGAAACAACGGTCGCTCGCCGAAGACCGCTGGTCCGCACCCCTGTCAGGGGTCGGAGAATGCGAAAGCGCCAGCCGAGGTGGATGCTGCCGAGTGGTACGGATGCCGATCATCTGATCGTCGCCTCGTGCTCCTCGGGGTGTTCGCTGCAACAGCGAGCTCCCCCGAGTCGTAGCGAGAGGAGGTGTACAGAACACATGACGACAGACAACCCCAGAGAAGACAAGGTGGCGGTCGTCGCAGAGGTGACGGCCAAGCTCGACGCGGCCGATGCCGTCCTGATCACGGAATACCGCGGTCTCACGGTCGGCCAGCTCGAGACGCTCCGTCGACAGCTGAAGCCTGCCGGTGGCGAGTACAAGGTGTACAAGAACACGTTGGCACGTTTCGCCGCGCAGAACGCCGGCCTCGACGACCTGGCCGAGCTGCTGGTGGGCCCCACGGGCATCACCTTCGTCTCGGGTGACGCGGCCGCAGCGGCCAAGACACTCCGCGACGCAGCGAAGACCATGCCACTGCTGGTGCTCAAGGGCGGTGTCATCGGCGGCAAGGTCATCTCGGCCAAGGACGTCGAGGCGCTCGCCGACCTGCCCAGCCGCGAGGTCCTGCTGGCCCGCTTCGCCGGAGCCCTCCAGGCCCCGTTGGTGAAGACCGCCGGCCTGCTGCAGGCACTGCCCCGCAACTTCGCCTACGGCCTCAAGGCACTCATCGAACAGAAGGAAGCTGCCTGAGGCAGCTCCTTCCAACACCCACACGTACGTAGCACAACCATTCGTAAGGAGAACACCATCATGGCAATCACCAAGGACGAGATCCTCGACGCCATTTCCGCACTCACCGTCATCGAGCTCAGCGAGCTCCTCACGGCCTTCGAGGAGAAGTTCGGCGTGACCGCCGCTGCTCCCGTCGCCGTGGCCGCAGCCGGCGGCGGCGCCGCCGCTGCTCCGGCCGAAGAGGAGAAGGACGAGTTCGACGTCATCCTCACCGATGCCGGCGCCCAGAAGATCCAGGTCATCAAGGTCGTGCGCGAGCTCACCAGCCTGGGCCTGAAGGAGGCCAAGGACCTCGTCGACGCGGCCCCGAAGGCCGTCCTCGAGAAGGTCAACAAGGATGCCGCCGAGGCCGCCAAGGCCAAGCTGGCAGAGGCCGGTGCAGGCGTCGAGTTGAAGTGACCTCGACGTCCTCACG
>JBEGOE010000289.1:0-5789 GCA_041182165.1 Actinomycetota bacterium | reverse complement strand
GCGTAGCCACCGAGCTCGACCCACGCGCTGCGCCGCAGCAGGGCCAGGGCGTCGATGACCGCTCCCTGCACCAGCAGGTCGACGTCCCACGGCAGGTGGCTGGTGAGGCCGACCGCGCCGTGCTCGTCGAAGCGCTCGAGCAGCCCGTAGGCGGCGATGACGTCAGCGGGTGCGTCGTCGAGGCAGGCGGTCAGGGCGCGCAGGCCGTTGGGGTAGAGCACGTTGTCGGCGTCGAGGGCGAACACGTACCGCCCTCGTGCTTCGGCGAAACCGGTGTTGCGTGCCGCTGGCAGCCCGCCGTTCGCGGCGCGGGCGAGCACGGTGGCCGGCAGCCATGGCCGAGCGGCGAGTGCACGGTGGGCGGCGGCGAGCGAGTCGTCGGTGGAGTGGTCGTCGACGATGACGAGGTCGGTGGCCGGCGCACCGGGTGCCGTAGCCGCCACCACCGAGTCGATCGCCTCGTCGAGGTACTCGCCTTGGTTGAACAGCGGGACGACGACGGTGACGGTCGGTTCGAACGCCGCGTAGGCGGGGGTGGAGGTGACGTCGACGTGGTCGGCGGCACCGTGGCGCACGTGGGCCAGCGCCCGCTCGATCGATCGGATCGTCTCGGCCTGGCGGAGGAACGCCTGCTTCAGGTCGCGGGCGGTCTTCTCCATCATCTGCCGGTCTGCGGTGAGCGGCGGCGGGCCCTCGAGCGTGCGCCGCTGGCGGCGTGCGGGCAGGTGACGGCGTGCCGACGCGAGCGGCGACGGGGACTGGGCGATCGCCGCCTCGGCGGCATGGAGCGAACGGTCGAGCAGGGCGGCCTGGTGCAGCGGTCCCGTGAGCACCTCGTACGCGGTAGCGGCCATGGCGGCGCGGCGGGGCTCGTCGAGGGCGAGGGCCACGGCCTGCTCGGCGAGGTCGTCGAGCCCGGTGAGCAGCACGTGCTCGCCGTTCACGAGTGGCTCGTGGCCGCTCGACGATTCGCTCGCCACCACACAGCCGTTGGCGATCGCCTCGATGCCCCGAGCCCACTCGAAGTACGGCGCGTCGTTGCGGTGCACGTTCAGCAGGATGCGGGTGTCGGCGAGGCGGCGGTACTTGTCGTCGCCGGCCGAGAAGGTGGCGGTGTGTTCGGCGCGGGCCGGCCGGTGCCAGCTGACGAAGCGGAGGTCGGTGCGCCACTCCCACAGTTGGCTCGCTGCGCCGCCGATGAAGGCCTCACGACGCTCGGTGCGGCCGCCCAGGAACCCGATGTCGATGCTGCGCGCATGCTCGGTCGCGCCGAGCCAACGGTCCATCGACGGCACGTATCCGAGCGGCAGGTGCACGGCCGGCATGCCGGCCCGCCGGATCGCGTCGAGCGAGAACGGGTTGATGTCGAGCACCACCGGGCCGCGGCGCGCGTACTGCATCGCGAGGTCGAAGAACGGAGTGCCGGGCTGCTCGGTGTTGATGCACACCGATCGGGCTGCGCTCTCGACGCGGTCGATCTCGCCGGCGGGGAACAGCACGAAGAACTCGTGCGGGGCCACGACCAGGTTGTGCAGCGGTTGGTCGCCGACGGGCAGTTCACCGGTGACGAGCTCGGCCGGGCGGCCGGTGGCGGCGAGCGCTTCGACCAGGTGCTCGGCGATCTCCCGCATGAACACGTTCCCGTGCTCGCTCACGAAAACCCGCCTGATCACGGCCGTACGGTACCAGTGGCGGTTAGATTCCCGAGTCATTCCTCCTCGGCTCTCCGTCATCACACCGGTGTACGACCCGCCGCTCGGGGCCTTCCTGGCCTGCGTCGATGCGATGCTCGCGCAGTCGTATCGCGACTGGGAGTGGTGCCTCGTCGACGACTGCTCCACACGGCCCGAGGTGCAACGCGCCCTCGCTGATGCGGCGGCGCGCGATGCGCGCATCACGGTCCACCGGCGCTCGGCCAACGGGGGCATCGTGGCCGCGTCGAACGACGCGCTCGCGCTGGCCCAGGGTGAGTTCGTGGTCCTGCTCGACCACGACGACTCGATCGTGCCGGATGGTCTTTCTGCGGTGATGACCGTCCTCGACGGCCCCGTAGGAGCGGACATCGACTACGTCTACACCGACGAGGCGCACACGCTGGCCGACGGCCGCGAGGCGGCGCACTTCCTGAAGCCCGACTGGTCGCCCGAGCGCTTCCGCTCGTCGATGTACACCTGTCACCTGTCGGTGCTGCGCCGTGAGGTGGTCGAGCGCATCGGCCGATTCCGTGTCGGTTTCGACGGGTCACAGGATCACGACCTCATCCTGCGCGCCACCGAGGACATCGCTGCGCACGGCCGTCGGGTGGTGCACGTGCCCGTGCTCGCCTACCACTGGCGCAACATCTCGAGCTCGGTGTCGCGCGCCGCCGGCACGTTGTCGGGTGCGGTCGCGAACGGTCGGCGCGCCGTCGCCGAGCAGTGCGAGCGGTTGGGCATCGACGCCGAGGTCGTGCACGGTCCTGTCGCCGGCTGCTATCGCCTGGTGCGCCGCACGCCTGTGGGCACAACGGCGACCGTGGTCATCGCCAGCCGGCTCGAGGGCGCAGCCGAGCGGCCGTACCGCCTGGCCGTTGCCGAGACGCTGCGCGCCATGGGTCCCGACACGCGGGTCGTGGTCGCCCATCCTGCCGAGGCGCGTCCCGAGCTGGTCGCGCTGCTCGACGAGGTGCTCCCTGCGTCGTGCGACCGGGTGCCGGTGCCAGGTGAGTGGACGGTGGCGTCGGCCCTCGACCGTGCACTGCTGCTGCACCCGGCCGACGTGCTCGTCAGTATCGCCCCGGGCCTCGTGCCTCGTGCCGACCTCACGCCCGACTGGTTCGACACGCTGGTCGGCCTGGCCGTGCAGCGCGGCACCGGTGTCGTCGGATCGCTCGTCGCCGACCGTCACGACACCGTGCTGCACGCCGGCTGGGACGTGCCGAACTATCGCTGGTACGAGCTCGCAGGCTTGCGTGTGGGCACCACCACGTCCGGCAACGACCTGCTGATCGAGCGTGAGTGCAGCCAGGTGAGCCTGGCCGCGGCAGCCGTCACGGCCGCGCAGTGGCGTGAGTGCCGGCACCTGGCACCGGGCCGCTGGCACGACGCCGGGCGTGGGCTCTCCGATGCGCTCGTCGCTCGCGGTGCCCGCACGGTGTGGACCCCGTACGCCCGCTTCGACCAGGCGGTCGCGATCGACCTCTGACGGTCGTCAGACGGTGACGGGCGTGAACGGGTCGTCGGCCAGGGCTGTGCCCCACCGGCGCTGGATCAGCTCGATCTCCTCCGGCCGGATGCCGGCCACCCGTGAGCGCGACTCGTAGTGGTGCAGCACGGCAGCCGGCTCGTACACCACGTGCCAGCCGGCGAACCGCACTTTCATGCAGTAGTCGACGTCGTTGTAGTTGCCGGGAAACTGCGTGCACAGCCCGCCGACCGCGTCGAACACGGCCATCGGGGTCCGCAGGCAGGCGGCGGGGACACCGAGGACCTCGCGTCGGTGAGCCAGCAGGCCGGTGCGACCCGGCCTGGCGGCCGGGAACCCGAAGCCGATGTGGTCCTGCGAGGTTCGGTATGTGTGGCCGGCGTGCTGCAGGGTGCCGTCCTCGAACAGCAGTCGGGCGCCCACGGCGCCGACATCGAGGCCCGTGGCTGCGTCGAGCATCTGCTCGAGCCAGTCCGACGACACGACCTCGGTGTCGTCGTTCAACAGCAGGAGATACCGGCCCGACGCGTGTGCGGCACCGAGGTTGATGGTCGCCGAGAAGTTGAACTCGGCGTCGTACGGGACGATCCGCACGGGACCGAGGCCCATCAGCACGGCGCTGATCTCAGCGGGCATCTCGCGGCCGGCCACGACGATCACCTCGATCGGCACGCCCGCCGTCTCGATCACGGACCGCACGGCCTCGACGACGAAGGTGCGCTCGGTGCCGTGCACCAGTCCGGTCGTGCCGATGCTCGGGACGACGACGCTGACGAGCGGCGCGCCGGCGGAGGTCATCGCCGGATCAGGCGATGCGCCACCGAGCGGGCCTCGACGTAGGACCGCCGGGCGAGGCGGCTGACCTCGCCAGAGACAGCGATACGCCTGCGGAGCGCCTCGTTGTCGATGCGGAGCTGTGCCACTCGGTCGGCCAGCTGGCCGTTGCGCTGGGTGAGCATCTCGATCGTGGCGTCTCGCTCCGCGAGGTTCGCGCGGAGTTGCTCCGCCTCGGCAGCGAGGCCCACCGCCGCATCACGCTCGGCCCACTGCACGATCCGCTCCTGTGGCGACGTGCTCACGTGCGGGCCCGTGTGCGCGCATCGACGGCGTTCATGCGCTCGACGAGGTCGTCGGTGGCTGCGGAGACGGCCGCACGGATCCGGTCGAGTTCGTCGAGTTGGCGCCCGTCGAGCGACGCGAGGCGCTCGTCGACCGACGCGGTGAGCGCAGCGACTTGCTGCTGGAGCGCACGCAGGTCTGCCGACAGCGAGTCGAGCGCCGACACCGTCCGGTCGCGACCACGAACCATCCAGCTGAGCTGTTGCCGAACTCTCATCACGTCAGCTTGCCACTCGTTGGTCGATGAGCGCCGCCACACGCGCAGCCATCTCGGCGACGGGTTGCGCCTCCATCCGCGCGAGCGCAGCCTGCGCCAGGGACCTGCGACCGTGCTCGTCGTCGACCAGCCGGCGCATCGCCGCTGCCGCCTGGTCGATGTCGGGATCCGCCCACATCGCCTCGGCCGGATAGACCCCCTCGCCTCCTTCGACGTGCACCATGCCTGCGTCGACGAGGATGCTGCACGCATCGTCCATGAAGTCGAGGTTGCCCGAGTATCGGGTGGCGATGACCGGCGTGCCGAGCCACATCGCTTCGGCGAGGTGGAGGCCGAGCCCCTCGCTGCGGTGCAACGACACGAGTGCGTCGAGGGAACGGATGAACGCCATGTGATCGGCGCGAGCCAGGTGCGCGTCCCAGACCCTGATGTCGGGACGACCGTTCGCTGCTGCTACGACTTCCTGGTGCTGTGGCCACCGGTGGTCGCCGTTCATCGTCTTGATGACCAGCACTGGGCCTTCGTCCGGCCGGAAGGCCTGTGTGAACGCCCGGATGGCGCCGATCGGGTTCTTGCGAGCCGTGACGCTGAAGTGGTCGAGCACGACGCCGAAGACCAGCCGATCACCCACGTCGGCGAGCGGCGGGAAGCTCGCCCGCTCGCGGTCGGAGGAGACCGGACGTGGCACCGGAATGGGCACGTGATGCACCGGAACGCGGGCCACTGCGGCGAACGCCCCGGTCACGAACCGTGACCCTGCCCAGATCTCGTCGACGAGGTCGACGGCCGACCGCATCGGCTGCGGGATGTGCTCGAGCTCCCAGAACCAGTAGCCGATCATGCGCTGGGTCGCGTCGAACAGCTCGGGGTGGTCCATGCGGAGCGCCGGAAACTGGTCCGCGTTCACGACGGCAAGCGTCGTCGCGTACTCGACTCGCTGCGGCAGGGAGCCGGCACCAGGCACCCGTGGGCTCGCCGTTCGTTCGTAGCCGATCGGAGCGACCGGCACGCCGGCATCGGCGAGGCCGGAGGCGAAACGGCGAGCGACGTCACCGAGGCTGGATTCGCGGTTGAGGTAGCCGACCAGGTTGAGACCCCCTGTCGCGCGGGTCGGCGCCACAGCGAGCCGTGACGACGCAGGTGCGACGCCGACCAGCAGTGGCTTGCCGTCATCGACGCAGGCACGACGGACCCAGCGTCGGAAGGCGGCGGCGTCGGCGACCACGGGGTCCGGAAAAGCGACGGCGAGGTCACGTCGGCGGTCATGGAG
>JBEGOE010000288.1:0-4188 GCA_041182165.1 Actinomycetota bacterium | reverse complement strand
CGAGGCCGCCGAGGCCGAGCTGCTCGAGTGTGGCCGCCACCTCGCGTCGCTCGGTCGGCGTCGACCACGGCCGCCGCCACGATGGCGTGCCTGCCATCAGCACGACCTCGCCGACGGTGATGGGGAAGTTCCAGTTCACCGTCTCGACCTGGGGCACGTAGGCGATGCGGATGCCGGGCCGCCGGTGCACCGTTCCCTCGGTGGGCTGCAGGCTGCCGAGCACCAGGCGCAGCATGGTGGTCTTGCCCGAGCCGGACGGCCCGATGATGCCCAGGAACGAGCCGGGCTCGATGCCGACATGGACGTGGTGGAGGACCGTCGGCCCACCGTACGAGTGCGACACGCCGTCGAGCTCGACGAGCACCGTGCGGGCGTCGCTCGTCTCGCTCGAGGTGCTCACTGCGGGTATTCTGCCTTGTCGGTGGTGACGTCGGCGACATCGAGCGCGGTGAGCGCCGAGGCTTCGCCGCCGAGCGCTTCGACCATCGTGACGTAGTTGAACCGCATGAGCCCGAGGAACGAATGCTCGGGGTCGCCCGGCTCGCCGGGGAGGTCGTCGTCGCGCAGCTCGTCGACGTACTGCACGCCGGCCTCCTTGCCGATGGTCTCGAGCACGGAGCTGGGGAACACCTCCGAGCCGAAGATCGCCTTCACGTTCGACTCCTTCACCTGCGCGATGAGGTCGGCGACCTCGCGGGGCGTGGGCTCGTCGAAACTCGACGGCTGGATGGCGCCGATGACGGTCCAGCCGTAGGTGCGGGCGAAGTAGGCGTAGGCGTCGTGGTAGGTGAGCAGTTGACGCTGGTCTGCGGCGAGCGTGTCGGAGGCGGCGCGAACGGCAGCGTCGAGCTCGTCGACCTTGACGACGTAGGCGGCAGCGTTCGTTTCGTACGTCGCCGCGTTCGCCGGGTCCATGCGGACGAGCACGTCGCGGGCCAGTTCCGTGTACTGCTTGGCCAGGGTGGGGTCGGTCCAGAGGTGCGGGTTCGGCTTGCCGCCCTCCTTCGGGAACGAGAAGTCGTAGACGTACTGGTCGACGGGGAGGATCGCGGTGCCGAGCTCGCAGAGGGCGCCGCCTTCCGGCTGGTTCGACTCGGCGAGGTCCTTGGTGGGCTCTTCGAGGATGAGGCCGTTGGCGAACACGATGTTCGCCTTGGCGAGCACCGTGGCCACGCTGGGGGGCGGCTCGAAGGTGTGCGAGTTGGTGCCCTCCGGCACGAGGCCGATGACGTCGGCCGCGTCGCCGACGACGTTGGCGAGGATCGAGGTGATGGGCGCCACGGTGGAGGCGATGCTCAGGCGGCCGTCGGTGATGGGCGTGCCGGCGAAGCACGCATCCTTGGCCTCGCTCTGCACGTCGGTCGCCGAAGCGTCGGAGCCGGCCCCGTCGGACGAGCACGCGGCCCCGAGCAACAGGATGGGGATCACGAGGGCGGCGGCCCTGTTACGGGTCACGGTTCGGGTCACGGTTCGGGTCACGTTGGGACGTTACTGCAAGCAGCTTGCAACAAGCTCGGCGTGCGCCGATCTTCCGGTCACATCCGACCTGCGTCACACTCGCCCTGCTGTCGTAGGGTGACGCCGTGCCGAGGCCCGACGTCATCGAGCTGACCCTGGACGCGATCCGCGAGCAGGGGGGTCGGGTCACCGATCAGCGACGGGCCATCCTGCGCGTGCTGTTCGAGGGGTCCGATCACGTGACGGCCGACGACCTCGCCACGCGGGTGCATGCGCAGTTGCCCGACGTGCACGTCACCACCGTCTACCGCTTCCTCGACACCCTCGCCGAGATGGGCCTCGTCACGCACGTGCACCTCGGGCACGGACCCGCGGTGTACCACCTGAGCGCGCACCGCCATGCGCACGTGGTGTGCGAGCGGTGCGGCGAGATCGGCGTGATCGACGACGCCGTGCTGCAGGGCTGGTCGGACCAACTCGAGCAGGGCAGCGGCTTCCGCCTCGTCGACCAGCACTTCGCCTTCGCCGGGCTCTGCCGGGGCTGCTCCGCCGAAGCCCGCCCGTCGGAGCACACCGAGGGGTGAGTCACAGCCCGTGTCGACCGGGTCGGCGGCCCGTGTGGCACGATGGCGGAGCCGTGCGGTTGGGGTGACCGCCGGCACGAGGGGGAAGCGATGAGTGCATCCGACAACGGTGCGTCCGACGTCGACGTGGTGATCGTAGGAGCCGGGTTCGCCGGCATGTACCTGCTGCACCGCCTGCGCAAGCTGGGGATGAGCACGCGGGTACTCGAGGCCGGCGACGACGTCGGCGGCACCTGGTACTGGAACCGGTACCCGGGCGCCCGGTGCGACATCCAGAGCCTCGACTACTCGTACTCGTTCGACCCCGACCTCGACACCGAGTGGCAGTGGTCCGAGAAGTACGCGCCGCAGCCCGAGATCCTCCGGTACGCCCAGCACGTCGCCGACAAGCACGACCTCCGTCGTGACATCACGTTCGGCTCGCGGGTCGACCGGGCCGAGTGGGACGAGGCGGTGTCGCAGTGGCACGTGCACACGTCCACCGGCGAGACGATCACCGGGCGGCACTTCGTCATGGCAACCGGGTGCCTGTCGGTGCCCAAGGAGATCGACATCGAGGGCACCGACCGGTTCGGTGGCGAGGTGTACCTCACCAGCCGTTGGCCGCACGAGGGGGTCGACTTCACCGGCAAGCGCGTCGCCGTCATCGGCACCGGGTCGTCGGCGATCCAGTCGACCCCCATCATCGCTGCGCAGGCGTCGCAGGTCACCGTGTTCCAGCGGACGCCCAACTTCTCGATTCCCGCCAACAACGGGCCGGTGCCCGACGACAAGAGGCAGGCGATCGCCGCCGTGGGCATCGACGCCTATCGCGAGTCGCAGCGCTGGTCGGGCTCGGGCGTGCCGTTGGAGCGAAGCATGATCAGCGCGCTGGCCGTGTCGGACGACGAGCGCCTCGCCATGTACGAGATGGCGTGGAAGCGCGGCGGCATCATCGAGTTCCTCTCCACGTACGCCGACCACCTCACCAACTCGGCCGCCAACGAACTGCTCGCCGAGTTCGTGCGCAACAAGATTCGCAGCATCGTGCACGACCCGGTCGTGGCCGAGGCGCTGTGCCCGAAGACCTACCCGATCGGCACCAAGCGGCTGTGCGTCGACACGAACTACTACGAGACGTTCAACCTTCCGCACGTGCGCCTGGTCGACCTGCGCACGCGCCCGATCTCGACGATCACCGAGACCGGCGTCGACCTCGTCGACGAGTCGATGGCGTTCGACGCGATCGTGTTCGCCACCGGTTTCGACGCCATGACCGGTGCGGTCGTCGGCGTGAACATCACCGGCCGCGACGGCGTGTCGCTGAAGCAGGCGTGGGGCGACGGGCCGATGACCTACCTCGGTCTCATGTCGGTCGGGTTCCCGAACCTGCACATGATCACGGGCCCGGGCAGCCCCTCGGTGCTGTCGAACATGCTCGTGTCGATCGAGCAGCACGTCGACTGGATCACCGACCTCCTGGTGCAACTGCGCGACGAGGGCTCCACCGAGATCGAGCCGACCCCCGCCGCCGTCAGCGGGTGGGTGCAGCACACCAACGAGTTCGCCGACATCACGCTGATGCCGCAGGCGAACTCGTGGTACATGGGCGCCAACGTGCCCGGCAAGCCACGGGTGTTCCTGCCGTACCCCGGCGGCGTCGACGGCTATCGGCGCATCTGCGACGAGGTCGTGGCGCAGGACTACCTCGGTTTCGAGCGCCGCGGCCCGAACGGAGCGAAGGTGGTCGACGGCGTCATCCGTCGCATGGCCCCCGATGTCGGCGTGATGTTGCAGATGATGGGCGAGATGAACCTGCCCACGCTCGACTCGATGTCGGCGCCCGACGCCCGCGCCTTCTCCGACCTCCTGTCGGCCCAGCGGCCTCAGGGACCCGACGTCGGCGAGGTGATCGACGGCACGCTGCCCGGCCCGGGCGGCGACCTCGACTACCGGCTCTATCGTCCGGCCACTCCTGGGCCGCACCCCGTCGTCGTCTACTTCCACGGAGGTGGCTGGGTGCTCGGCGGCGCATCGTCCGACGACCCGTTCTGCCGCGACCTGTGCGTCCGGCTGAACGCCGTCATCGTGTCGGCCGACTATCGCCACTCGCCCGAGGTTCGCTTCCCCGGCCCGGTCGACGATGCCATCGCCGCCACGAGGTGGG
>JBEGOE010000287.1:0-12551 GCA_041182165.1 Actinomycetota bacterium | reverse complement strand
GGCCGATGCGCCCGACACCCGACGCGGCGACCACGGCGTCGGCACCCTCCTCGAGGTCGCGCAGGTGCACCGCATCGTCGATGGTGGCGACGGCGGCGAACCGCGGCTCGACCTCGGGGCCGAGCTCGCGGCCCGGGAACGGCTCGACGGCGCACACCGTCATCTGCCACTCGGCGGCCAGACGGGCCACCAGGTCGTCGTACAGCGGACGCAGCCCGAAGATGTCGGGGGCGATCACGAGGCCCATCGTGGACGGGCCGGCGGGCGAGGCGATCTCGGCGGTCGTGCCGCTGGGCAGGGTGATGCGCATGAGGGCGACGCTACCCGAGGCGCCCGCGGCGCTCAGGCGTCGCGACGGCTGGTGGAGAGCGAGCCGAGGACCACGATCGCCGACGTCACGGCGAAGAAGTAGAGACCCCCCGCCACGCGACCGAGTGAGTCCGACTCGATACCCGCGTCGGGGTTTCCGAGGTTGGCACCGGCCTGGTAGGGCATCCACTTGAACGCGTTGTCGACACCGGCGACCGACAGCACCCCGGCGATGATGAGCTCGGCCAGGAGGGGCCAGAGGATGAGGATGGCGACGGCGGCCGGCGTGCTGCGCGTGAGCAGACCGAGCCCGAAGCCCAGCAGTGACACGATCGCTGCGAACAGGACGATGCCGTACATCGCGGCGGTGGCCCCGTCACCCGCGGTGCCGAGGTCGATGACCGCACCGCGGTTGCGGAGGATTGCAGCACCGATCGAGTAGGCGAGGATCACCACGAGCGCCTCGACGACCAGCGCCACGACCGTCGTGACGATCGCCTTGGCGCCGATCACCTTCCAACGGTTGGGAGTGGCCGCGAACGTGGGACGGATCGTGTTGAAGCCGAACTCACCGGTGATGCCAGCTGCGCCGATGACGCCGATGAGCATCGCCGTGAGGACCGACGAACCAGTGGTGAGGCCGACCAGATCGCGAGCGCTCGCGCTCTCGGCCGACCCGAGCGCTGCCGTGAGGATGACGACGATGAGGGGGAACGCGATGGCGATGATGGCCAGCACGGTGTTCATGCGGACGGTGCGGATCTTGATCCACTCGGAGCGGATGGTGCGGATCACCACGCACCCCCCTGGTACTCCTGGACCGAGGCGGTCGCCTTCAGGAAGGCGTCCTCGAGCGAGCCCGTCTGGTCGGAGAGCTCGTACAGGGCGATCTGGTACCGGGCGGCCAGCTCGCCGATCTCGGGCGCCGTCGCGTTGCGGACCGAGACGGCGGTGTCGTCGAGGTACTCGACCACGGCGCCACCGGCGCGGAGCGGCTCGACGAGGTTGGCGATGCGCGGGCTGCGCACCCGCACCGAGTGATCGCCGAAACGTTCGACGAACTGGTCGACCGTGCACTGCTCGATGAGCTGTCCCTTGCCGATGACGACGAGCGAGTTCGCCATCAGCGCCATCTCGCTGAGGAGGTGGCTGCTGACGAGCACCGTCTTGCCCTGGCCGGCGAGGTGCACCAACACGTCGCGGATCCAGCGGATGCCCTCGGGGTCGAGGCCGTTGCCCGGCTCGTCGAGGATGACGGTCTGCGGGTCACCGAGCAGCACGCCGGCGAGGCCGAGCCGCTGGCGCATGCCGAGCGAATACGTCTTCACCCGCTTGGTCTTGACGTCGCCGAGGCCCACCAGGTCGAGCACCTCGTCGGTGCGTTTCGCCGGCAGCCCGTTCGACGCGGCGAGCCACCGGAGGTGGTTGCGTGCGCTGCGACCCGGATGCACGTACCCGGCGTCGAGCAGGGCGCCGACGGCGTGGAGCGGCTGCTCGAGCTGCGAGTAGGTCTTCCCGTCGAACAACGTCGTGCCGACCTCCGGCCGGTCGAGGCCGAGCATGCAGCGCATGGTGGTGCTCTTGCCGGAGCCGTTCGGCCCCAGGAACCCGGTGACGCGCCCGGGTTCCACGTCGAAGCTGAGGTTGGCGACCGCCACCTTGCGCCCGAAGCGCTTGGTGAGGCCCTGGATCTGGATCATCCGTTCACTGTCCGTTCGAGAACGTCGCCAGGAACTGCTTGGCGACGAGATCGTACGACACCGATCCGTCCTGTGCCTTGACGAGCAAGGCCCGGAGCACGTCGGTGGTGAGCGCGTTGTTCACCTGTGCCAGCAGGTTGATCAGCCCGGGACCAGAGACCGACACCGCCGTCACCGGGGCGACCACGCTGACGGGGATGGCCTGCAGATCGTCGTCGAGCGCGAGCAACCCTGCAGAGACGATGACGGGCGACACCGCCGGGACGATGACGCAGTCGGTGCCGGCGGCCACCGCGTCGGCGGCGTCCTGCTCGTCGACAGCGGTCGTGGTGAACGTGGCGCCGTATGCCTCGGCGAGCGTCTCGATGTCGAAGTCGGCGGGGACACCGAGCTCCACGTCGGCCGCTGCTGCTGCCAGCGACGACAGGTCGGTGAGCGAGTGCGCCTCGACCGCTGCGGTGGTGCACGCCACGGTGGGCGTGGTGACGGCCGAGGCGGCGCCGTTCACCGTCAGCGAGTCGGGCAGCGCTTCGTTCATCGCCGCAACCTGGAGCTCACCCGGCAGGCCGGCGGTGTCGCCGGTCGGCGTCGTGTCGCCGGAGGGCGATTCGGCGCCGAGCGATGCGAGCAGCGGGCCCGACTCCTCCGGCACCAGTTGCAGCGAGCCCGACTCGAGGCCGGCGTTCGTGGCGGCACGGTCGGCCGATGCGTCCTTGCGTCCGACGCGGAAGCCGGCGGACTCGAGCGCCTGACCGTAGACCTCGGCGAGCAGCTCGCTGATCGGCTCGGCGGTGTGGCCGACGTTGATCGTCGGGTTCGTGACGGCGGCCGTCGTGTCGGAGGCGGAATCGCTGCCACCGCACGCCGAGAGCACGAGAGCGGCCGTGAGCGCGAGCGTGAGCAACGAACGAGTGGTCTTCACCGGGAGGGCTCCTTGGTACGAGTCGAGCTGTGACGTTCGACGCGCCGCATCGTAGAGCCGGGGCCGGCCCGTTCGGCATGCAACCGCCCGCCGATGCGGGCGCGGCGTGCGCCTCAGATGCCGCCGGCGAAGGTGTCGATCATCAGCCGGACGTCGTGCCCCAGCGGGTACAGGATCGGGCAGGTGCAACCGTTGGCCACGTACTCCCCCACCTTCTCGCGCACCTCGTCCGGCTCGCCGCTGGCGGTGATCATCTGGACGATCTCATCCGGCACGAGCTTGCTGGCGGCGACGACCTCGTCGTGGGTGGCAGGCCAGGTGAGCACCTTGCCGATCTCGTCGAGCAACTCCTGCGGCACGCCCGACGCCTTCATGATGTGCGGCTGCTGGCCGAGGTACTGGGTGACGAGCAGCCGGGCGCCGTCGAGGGCCGCCTTGCGGTCGCGGTCGACGCTGCACACCACCAACTGCGGGCGGTCGATGTCGGCGAGGGTGCGGCCGGCCTTGGCGGCGCCACGCTCGAGGGCGGCGATCGCGTCGAGGTTGTACTTCGGTGACACGAGATAGTTCAGCACCGCGCCGTCGGCGAGCTCGCCCGTCAGCTCCATCATCTGCATGCCGGTGGCGCCGATGTAGATCGGGACGTCCTTCGGCCGGCGCTCCTGGTGCACGTAGTCGAGCTCGACGCCGTCGAGGTGGGCGAAGTAGCCGTCGAAGGTGACCGTCTCGTTGTTCAGCAGGGCGCGCACCACGGTGACGACCTCGCGCATGACGGTGAGCGGGCGCTCGCGGTTGATGCCGACCTTGCTGGCCAGCGGGTCCCACCATGCACCGAGGCCGCAGATGATGCGGCCGGGAGCGAGGTCGTCGAGCGTCGAGAAGGTGCTGGCGAGGCGGGCGGGGTTGCGGGTCCAGATGTCGACGACGCCGCTGCCGACCTTGATGCGGTCGGTGGTGGCGGCGAAGGCGGCCATGGGGACGACGGCGTCGCGCACGAGCCGGCTGTCGGCCTGCCACACGGCATCGAACCCTTGGTCCTCGGCGTACCGCACGAGCTCGATGCCCTCGCGGATCTCGTGGGCGTCCTGCAGGTAGAGGGCAACAGGCGTGGTCATGGCGGCGACGTTAGCGCCTTGACGTTTTGTCAACGCCGACACAGTGATGGTCCCGTGAGTCCGGCTCTTGCATGGCCCTCACGCAGCGTTTGCGGCGCGGCGGCAGTGCTCGAGGTTGTCACTGATGCGTGCCCGATGCGTCGACGGCACGATGTCGAGCAAGCGCTCGTTGATCGCGATGCCATCGTGGGGCCGGCCGGTCCAGTACTTCGAGACGGCGATGATGTCCGCGAGCCGCCACTCGTAGACCTCGGCCTCGACGAAGAGTCCCGTCGTGGGCTTGGCGATCGTGGCGCCGAGTTCCGCCATCGACAGCGCAAGGCGGTGCCGCCCGGTCGCCTGCGCGTGCAGGGCGAGGCTGTGCAGCGGCTCGGCGCGATGCGGGTACGCGTCGAAGCACAACAGCATCTGGTGGAAGAAGGCCGCCTCTGCTCCGAGCGCCTGATGGCACAGACCGGCCCGGTACATCGACATGAACACCTCGTCGGGGTAGCCGCCCATCGAGATCCTCCGTTCGTACCAGCGCATGGCCTCATCGTTCCGACCGCAGTCGTGGTACGAGTTCGCCAGGTAGAAGGCGGTCCGGGCGTCATCGGGGTGGCGCTCCGCCGCTTCGGTCAGCAGCCGGATGTCCCGCTCGTACTTGTGCCCGCGGCTCGAGCCGACGGCGTGGTCTTCGTAGAGCAGGCCATCGATGACCGGCCACGTCGTACCGACGTCGAGGTACTCGTGCGTGACGCCGACGTAGCGGGCCGGGTGGTCGCGACGCAACAGCCTCAGATTGGGGTACTCGAGCCCAGCGACGGAGCGCTGGACGATCCCGTATGCCGGCCCGGCGAGCTGCGACCTCCAGTCGGTCCCCGTCTGGTGCAGTTCCATGTCGGCATCGCAGAACAGGATGTAGTCGAAGTCGAGTGACGAGCGCCGCGCCGCCTCGAGAGCCTCGTTGCGAGCCTGCTCGAAGTCGACGAACGTGCTGTGCACGATCTCACCCGGGATGCCGTGCGACGCGAAAGTGCGCTCGATCCTCTCGACGGTGTCATCACAGGATCCGGTGTCGCAGATCAGGTAGCAGTCGATGATTCGTGCCATCGCCTCGCAACAACGGTCGATGATCGACGCCTCGTCCTTGACGATCATGTTGAGACAGATTCGAGGCGTCACGACGCTCCACTGATGGACCCCGACAGGGCCGCCAGGGCGGCACCAACGGGCTTGTCCATGCAGCTATTGATCCCCGCGCAGCGTGGGGTCGATCTCGATAGCTTGGGTCACGAGCTTCGTTCCACCGTCGATGTCGCCACCGGCGATCTTCAGGTTTCCCAGGTTGTACAGGGCGCCTGCGTTCTCAGGTTGCGCTGAGACCACCGCCTCGAGATCGTCGATCGCGCCGGCGGCGTCACCGGTGTCGCGCCGGGCGAGTGCTCGGTTGTACTGGGCTGACACCAACGTCGAGTCTGATGCCAACGAGCGGTCGTAGAAGCCGAGCGCAGCAGCGAGGTCGCCCTGTGTCTGTCGGATCAGACCGAGGTTGTACAGAGCGTACGGATCCTCCGCGACGAGGTCCAGCACCCGCTGATATGCCTGTTCGGCGGCGTTCAAGTCGCCACGGTTGTGAAGCTCCATGCCGACCGCGAGGAGCCTCGATGCGTCGGGGGTGGGCTCCGTGTCGGCGGATTCGCTCGAGGACACCGAGGTGCCGACACTCTCCGGTGCAGTGGCTCGCCCCACGGAAAAGGCGCCGGCGAGCAGCACGACGGCTCCGATGGCCAGGAGCCATCCCGGCGCACGACGGCGCTCGGCGACCACGGGCTCGGTCTCCTCAAGCTTGCTGACTACCGCTGCAGCGGGCGCCGCAGGTGTGAGCCCCAGAGCTTCATCGATGCTTTCGTCGAACTCGGTCCATGCCATCAGTGGTTCCTTCTCGTCTCGTCGTCTCGCAGCGATCTCCAACGGTGAGAGGTGGCGAGCACCTCTCACCGTTGGAGTTCGCGTTGTCAGCGCGTCTCAGCTGGCTTGTCGACCTGGGGTCAGGTCGGGCCACCGACGATGTAGCCGTTAGTGGTGTCGTTGATGCTGACGCCCATCACACGCTCGACGGTCACCGAGACAGCGAGAGGGGCAAGATCGCCCGGAGCGCTGACACAGACAATGCTGTCGGTCGCAGCCTGAGCGACCATGCCGACGAGCACGATCTGGGAACCGACGGCGCCTGTCGATCCGTCGAGATAGACGAGCGGCGAGGCCCCGGTCGCTCCGTCGAAGGTGCACGTGACCGTCGCGATCCCGGTGCCCGTCGACCCGGTCCTCGTGCCGGCCACATCGAGCGTGACGGTCACGAACGCATCGCCGCTCGGCGACGAGACGTCGTACACCGTGGTGGACGCTTCGCCGACGAGCACCGACATTGCGGGCGTCAGAATCGTGCCGAAGGTGAATCCGGGGTCACCGCTCGGGCCTTCTGCACCCGTGGCACCCGTGGCACCCGTGGCACCGGTCGGACCCGCAGGGCCCGTGGCACCAGTGGCACCGGTCGGACCCGCAGGACCCGTGGCACCAGTGGCACCAGTGGCACCAGCGGCACCGACCGCACCAGTGGCACCGGCCGCACCGTCGACACCGGGGTCACCGACCGCACCCGCAGGGCCCTCCGGGCCGGCAGGGCCGGCAGGGCCGGCAGGTCCGGCAGGTCCAGCAGCACCAGTTGCTCCGGTGTCGCCGGTCCGGCCAGTCGCGCCGACCGCACCAGTCGCACCGGCAGCACCGGCAGCACCAGTCGCACCGGCAGCACCAGTCGCACCAGTGTCGCCGTCACGACCAGTTGCGCCAGCCGCACCAGGCGCGCCAGCCGCACCCGCCTGGGCCAGCACGGCCCAGGCGGCATTCGGCGGCTGGTCAAGCTCGCCGGCAGCGAGCGCAATGTACGAGGAACCATTGCTCGACACTGCATCACCGATCCGGTATTCAACCTCATCCCACGGGCCGATGAACGTCACTGGAGCACCAGTGGCACCGACCGCACCAGTGGCACCAGTATCACCAGTGTCGCCAGTGGCGCCAGTGGCGCCGGTCAGACCGCGGGGTCCCTGAATTCCGATGGGACCAGTGGCACCAGTGGCACCAGTGTCACCAGTGACACCGACCGCACCAGTGACACCGACCGCACCAGTGGCACCAGTGTCACCAGTGGCACCGACCGAACCAGTGGCACCGACCGCACCAGTGGCACCGACCGCACCAGTGGCACCGACCGAGCCACGCTCAGCCAGCAGCGCCCAGGTCGGGACCGTGGTCGGATTCACACCCGTGTTGTTGAAGATCGCAATGTACGACGAGCCCTCGTAGGCAACGGCCTCACCGGTGACGTACGACGAGGTGGGGTTCCAGTCACCCTGGAAGGTCATCGGTGACCCTGTGGCGCCGGTCGCACCAGTCGCGCCAATTGCGCCCGCCGGCCCTGCCACGCCTGCTGGCCCGGTCAGACCATTCGCACCTGCGGCACCAGTCGCGCCAGTTGCGCCCGCTGGCCCAGCCTCGCCTGCTGGCCCGGCCAAACCGTTCGCACCCGTCGCACCCGTCGCACCAGTCGCACCAGTCGCACCAGTCGCACCCGCTGGCCCGGCCACGCCTGCTGGCCCGGCCAGACCGTTCGCACCTGTGGCGCCGGTCGCACCCGTCGCACCGGTCGCGCCAGCCGGAGCAGGGGCAAAGTAGCCGACGATGTCGACGAGGATGTGTGTGCTGCGGTCAGCGTAGATGGAGAGCTTGCCGCTGCTGAGGGCGGTCATCGTGCCGACGGCGATCGCCGAGCCAGCCTGAAAGTTGAGTGTCGAGGTGGGCGGCACAGCGCCCGTCCCGGACCAGGCCGTCAAGAAGCCAGGCGACGGCGCATCGACCGCCGTAAGGCTGATGACCGCGGCCGTCGCGCCCGAGGGTGCGCCGTTAGCGACCTGGGCATTCACCACCGTGGTGGAGCCGGCAGCGACCAGGCCGCCAGTCGAACGGGTGTCGAGCAGGCGGATCGGAGCGATCGGGAAGAAGACACCACCACTTTCGACTGCCGACGCCAGCGGCCCTGATGCAGGCGCTTCAGCCTGGGCGACGGCGCCAAACACGGGTGTAGATGCAACGAAGACCGAAAGCGCCGAGGCGCCGAGCATCGCCCTGCGCGTCCCTGTGCTTCGCAACGGCCGGCCGACACGCTTGCCCCAAGGCGCCTTGGCCACCGTTCCGTCGCGCATATTCCCTGAACTACCCATGTGCAGCTTCTCCCTCGTATTCCGAACGAAGCTCGGACACTACGGTAATGATCCTCGGTACGTCAACCATTTTCATTCTTTTTCTCATTCCTTTTCCTGTTCACCTTGCCCACCTAGCCTCCGGAGACATGGAGGGGCGGAACCATGTCGATCGCATCAATCGATGTGTCTTCGTCGTCGGTTGTGGCGTCCCGGCTCTCGTCACCGCTGTCATCGTGATCCACCAATTGACGCGAACCTCGGCCCTCGCTGGCGTCAGCGCCTACGACGACGGCGTGTATTTCGGTGCGGCAGTCCGTCTCGTGAACGGCGAGCTGCCCTATCTCGACTATGTCTTCGTGCATCCGCCGGGCAGCACACTGGCGTTCGCGCCCCTCGCTCTGGTGAGCACCATCGTCGGCACGGGAAATGCGTTCGCGCTCGCCCGCATCGCAATGGCGGGGGTCGTGGTCGCCAATGTCGGACTGGTCTCGTGGTTCGTGCGCCGGCACGGCATCTTGGCCATGATCGGCGCAGGGCTGGTGCTGGCCTGCTTCCCGCTCTCGGTGTCGGCCACCCACACGATGACCCTCGAGCCACTCCTCGTGCTGTTGTCACTGTCCGGCCTCGCGGCGATGTTCGACGCCAACGGCCAAGCACGTTGCGGCCCAGCCACGCGACGCGCAGGACTGCTGCTGGGCCTCGCCTGTCTGGTGAAGCTGTGGGCGATGCTCGTGCTGGTGCCCGTCCTGGTCGTGTGCCTCGTGAGTCCCGGCCGACGACGAGAGTGCAGAAGTCTGATCGCCGGGAGCGCCGCAGGGTTCGGCATCGTGATGGTGTTCTTCCTGCTGCTCGACCCCGTGGCCGTCGTGCAAAACGTGATCGGTGCTCAGATCGGCAGGTCGAGCAGCAGTGTGTGGGGCTTCACTGTGGCAGAGCGGCTCGTCCTGCTCACCGGGATCGGTGATTTCCCCAACCCGGTACTCGCCCGTCGTGCCGTGATCGTCGCTGCCACCTTCGTCGTCGTCGTCGCAGCGATCTGGTGGATGGGCCGTGATCACCTCCGGGTCGGCGAATGGTGCCTCGCGGCAACAGCCATGATCACCGTGCACGCGGTACTGCTCGTGCCGGCCGACTTCTACCGCTACTACACGTACTTCCCGGTGTCCCTGGTCGCCCCGATCTGCGGGATCACCCTGGGACTCGCGCAACGACGAGTGAGCGGTGGCGCATCTGGGGCGGGGCAACGTGCGATCCGGATGGCCCGGGGCGTCACCCTGTCGATGGGCGTCCTGATGGCGGGGGCGGCGTTTGCCGTCCTCCGGACGGCGGTTCCGTACATCGAGGAGTATCTGGCGCCGAGCCGGAACAGCTCGGCGCTCATCGAGCGGCTCATCCCATCCGGCGCATGCGTCATCTTCGACGAGCCAGCGCCGTCGCTACTCGCAGACCGCTTTCCGGTCGGGCTGGACGACTGCCCCCGCCTGGTCGACCCGTTCGCCGTGTTCCTGGCCGAGAACGGTGGCCGCACCGATGCGACGACCGAACCCTTCGACGCCACGTTCGTGGCGGCATGGTCGGGGTGGCTCAGCCACGCGGATTATGTGGTGCTCGTATCGCCGCGCAGTTCGTTCGTACCGTGGACCCCAGAACTGGAGGCGCAGTTCGCCGACACGTTCCAGCTGGTCGGAAGCGCCGACCGAACGTTCGTCTACCGGCGTCGGGGCTGACAGCGACGGAGCTCAACAGTCGCCACCGATGAATGCCGTGACGCGGTTCAGAGCAGTGCAAACAGTCGGGCTGCCTGCAAGGCGGCCTTCGCCAGCAGAAACCGCTCGTTCTCGCCCAGGCCGCGCAACGCAGCATCGTGGCCGTGGCGGCCGGTGACGCCATACGCGACGTTCACCCGCACCCCGACGGCGGCACAGGCCTCGGCGATGACGTCAAGGCTGCCTCGATCGCGTTCGGACTCTCGTGGTGAATCGATGATCGCAGTGGGGCCGCACGGCAGCGCCTCCATCGCCCTGAGCATCGCGCTCCACCGCAACATCTCGAGGTCGAGTACCGGCTAGGTCACCAGGTATGTCCCCGTCGGCGGGCACTGCTCGAGGGCTCGGGACTCGACGCATCGAACCCTTGCTCCTCGGCGTACCGGACGAGCTCGGTGCCCTCGCGGATGTCGTGGGCGTCCTGCAGGTAGAGGGCGACAGGCGTGGTCATGGCGGCGACGTTAGCGCCTTGACAAAACGTCAAGGGCGTTCCGCTGGGTCATCAGCTGTCCTGACCACCGACGATCGTGAACTGATCGGCTTCCACCAACTCGACCCATGTACGTCCGGGTCGCAGGGTGATGGCCGAGCCGTCCTGCGCGACGAGCACCCAGGCCGACGTGGGTTCGGGCCGTATCCACCATCCCGTGACGGCACGGCCACCGCTGAGCACGAGCACCTCGCCCGTCCCGGTCGTGACAGCCTCGGGGCTTCGTACGTCAGCAGCGCTCGGGCGGTACCGGGTGACGGCGACGACGATGTTCGTCGTGGTCACCGGTCGGCCTTGCGTGTCGACATGGGGCTCGCCTTGTTGCGTGCGGACGTAGTGGCCCTCCGTGTCGTCCCAACGCCAGGCGGCTTCCATCCCACCGGCCATCCGCAGGTCGACGCCTGCGACGGACCGCGAACCCATCGTCGGCATCGGTGCGGGGTCGGCGTACTCGAACAGGGCGCGCACCGGCTCCCGAGTCGGTCCGAAACTGGAGCGAACAGCAGTGGGACGCGCGAAGAGGTCGTGCGGAGGCGGCCGAGTCGGGTCGCAGTCGTAGGCATCGGGCGTTGCGAAGACGGACGCATCGACGATCGCCGACGACGAGATCGCTGCCTGGACGGTGGGGTTGCCGCCACTCCAGAGCAGCACCGGACGGCCGAGGGGCGTCAGGATGTCGACGTCCTGCGTGCGAGCTGACCGAATCGGACCGACGAGAGCCGGGACCGTGCTGTGCACGAGTGCGACGAAGCGAGTCCAGCCCTCGACGTTCTCCTCGAACACGACGTCGGCGTCGTTGAGGCCCGCCTGCGGCCATGCCTGCGGAGCGTTGTCGATCTTCACGGCGAGCACGGGCAACGACGTGAGCGATGAATCGGCCGGCAACCCGGTGAGGGGAGCCACGCCAGACGCGGCGAGCGTGGTCGGCACCACGCCGGATGGGCCCGTGGTGGTGACGGGAACGTCGGCCTCGAGAGTCCCGACGGATGTGGGCGCTGACGGAGTCGTGGCGTTCGCAACTGCTGCGTCGTCGGATGCGCATGCAGCGAACGCCAGCAGCAACGCGGGGGCCGCTACCCGAAGCCGACGGCCGCGAGCGGCCGCCGACCCGGTGCGGCCGCCTATCCCGCGAACCATCCGTTGACGTCAGCCAACAGATGCGTGTCCACATTGCTGAAGAAACACACCTCACCACCAGCCGACACCGGCGCGATCACCGCATTCGGCACCGTCTGACCCGCCACATAGTTCAGACTCGACACACCCGGCAGCTCACCACACGGGAACACCGTCACAAACCCCGCACCCACCGGATCCACCACCGTCACATTCAACGACACCGAACCCACACCCGACGACGGCACACCAGCCACACCCGTCACCCGCACACGCAACACATTCCCGCCGCCGTACTTCTGCTTCGTCACCGACACCGCACCCTGCACCTCAGTCGGACGCGTATCGAACACACGAACCGGCGACACCGCAGCAAACCCCGCCGTCGACCCACCGACGACCACTGTCGTCCTCGCGCCTGCGCCGCTCGCAGTGCCCAATGCCGAGACCGTGTGCGCCCCCGACGAGATGCCGGCCGGGATCACGACCGTGGCGGTCGCGACGCCGGATGCGTCGGCCTGAACCGTGTTCAGCGTGGTGGGTGTCGAAGCGATCGAGAAGAGCACCCATTCGAACGGTGTGAAGCCGCCAACCGTGACGGTCATCGACTGCCCGGGTTCGGGAGTCGTGTCCGGAACCGTGAGCGTGGCCGGCAGAGCTTGGATCGCATCCGTGGTGGGAGGAGCGAGCGGTCTCGCTTCAGCGCCTGCTGATGCAGCGCCCGCTCCAGCGCCGTTCGTTGCGGTCACCGTGAACGTGTACGACGTCCCATTCGTCAACCCTGTCACCGTGCACGACGTCGCCGTACCCGGCGAACACGTCGCACCCGACGGCGAACGCGACACCGTGTACCCCGTGATCGCAGAACCACCATCCGCTGGCGCCACCCACG
>JBEGOE010000286.1:0-3349 GCA_041182165.1 Actinomycetota bacterium | reverse complement strand
CCCGATCCGGCTACCGTGCGGCGATGCCGAAGCCGCTCCATCTGCTCGGCCGGCGCCGCACGAATCCGGCCCGCTTCGTGGCGCTGGCCTTCGCCATCGCCGTGGCGGTGGGTGCCGCGTTGCTGATGCTGCCGGTGTCGCAGTCGGACGGACACCGCACGACGCTGATCGATGCGCTGTTCACCGCCACCTCGGCCGTGTGCGTCACGGGCCTCACGGTGGTCGACACGGGCACGCACTGGAGCAGTGTCGGGCAGGTGATCGTGCTCGCGCTCGTGCAGATCGGTGGCCTCGGCATCATGACCCTGGCGTCGTTCGTCGCCCTGGTGCTGAACCGTCGCCTCGGCATGAACGCCCAGCATCTCGCGAACACCGAGCGGGCGGCCCCGGACGCCGGCGAGGTGCGTTCGCTGCTGGTGGCCGTGGTGCGTTTCTCGCTGTGGTTCGAGGCGGCGGGTGCCCTGTTGCTCTTCGTCGCGTTCAGCGTCGTCCACGACGAGAGCTGGCGGACAGCGGCATGGGACGCCGTGTTCCATGCCGTGACGGCGTTCAACAACGCTGGCTTCGGTCTGCGCAGCGACAGCATGGTGCAGTACGTCGGTGACCCGTTCGTCAACGGCGTCATCATGGTGCTGGTGGTCTGCGGCGGCCTCGGGTTCCCGGTGCTCATCGAGCTGGGTCGGCGCTATCGCCGCGCCGAGCGGAACCGTCGACCCTTGTCGCTGCACTCGCGCCTCACCCTCGTCACGACCGCCGGTCTCCTCGTGGTGGGCGCGGTCGCGCTGGTGGTGATGGAGTGGACCAACCCGCTCACGCTCGGCCCGAAGCCGGTGGCAGAGAAGGTGATGGCCGCGATGTTCCAGTCGGTGCAGACGCGCACGGCCGGCTTCAACACCCTCGACGTGAGCGTGATGAACCCGGCCAGCTGGCTCGTGATGTCGGTGCTGATGTTCATCGGCGGCGGTAGCGCCAGCACGGCCGGCGGCATCAAGGTGACCACCTTCGCGGTCATCGGGATGATGATCTGGTCGGAGGTCCGCGGCGACAGCGACGTCAACGCACGCCGGCGCCGCATCGGCGATCGCGCGCAGCGGCGGGCGGTTGCCATCGCCGCGCTGTCGATGGGGGCCGTGGTGGGTTCGGGCCTCGTCCTCGTGGCGATCTCGCCGTTCGACATCGACCGCTCGCTGTTCGAGGTGACATCCGCGTTCAGCACGACCGGGCTCTCCACCGGCATCACGGCGGCGCTCCCGTCGTCGGCCCAGCTGGTGCTGGTGGGGCTCATGTACCTGGGCCGCCTCGGCCCACTCACGCTCGGCGCCGCGCTGGTCCTGCGTGAACGACACCTGCGATTCCGCTATCCCGAGGAGCAACCGATCATTGGCTGAGAACCCTGTCTCCCGCGCCCTGGGCGCAGTCCTCGTCGTCGGCCTCGGCCGGTTCGGCGGCGCCCTGGCACGCACCGCCTCGTCGATGGGCGCCGAGGTGCTCGCCGTCGACGTCGATGCCAGGCTCGTCCAGGCCTTCTCTCGCGATCTCGCCCATGTCGTGCAGGCCGATGCGACCGACCCGGCGGTCCTCGTCCAGCTCGGTGTCCGCGACATCGACACCGCGGTCGTCGCGATCGGCGCCGGGCTCGAGGCGAGCGTGCTCGTCACGGCAGCACTCGTCGATCTCGGTGTTCCTCGTGTGTGGGCGAAGGCGAACAGCCTGCAGCACCGGACCATCCTCGAGCGCATGGGAGCGCACCGGGTCTTCCTGCCCGAGCACGAGATGGGTGAGCGCGTCGCCCACATGCTCACCGGCACCACGCTCGAGTACCTGTCGCTCGACACCGGCTTCGCGCTGGCCGAGGTGGTCGCACCGTCGTCGGTCGTAGGGCGCTCACTGGGCGACCTCGGCCTGCGCGCCAAGCATGGTGTCACCGTGGTCTGCATCAAGCAGCCCGGCGGGGCCTTCACCTACGCAGAGGCGGGCACCCGCGTCGAGGCCGGTGCGCTGCTGATGATCGCAGGCACGCCCCCCGACATCGACGGGTTCCTCGGCGTCGCCTGATCGTCGGGTCAGGCCAGGCCGAGGTGGCGCATGGCGACCGCGGTGTAGATGGCGGCGCCGTCGACCATCGCTCGCTCGTCGAAGTAGACGCGGTTCGAGTGGTTCGGTGCCGCCGACGCGAGGTCGCGGTCGAGTGGCGTGCCGCCGATGAACATCATCGTGCCCGGCACCTCCTCGATGACGTAGCTGAAGTCCTCGGCGCCCATCACCGGGTTCGGCAGCCGCACCACGTGGTCGGCACCGATGACGTCGCGGGCGACGCCCATGCTGAAGTCGGTGAAGTCGCCGCTGTTCACGGTGACGGGGTACCCGAGCTGGATGTCGATGTCGACCTTCGCGTCGTGCGCGGCGCACACGCCCTCGGCCACCCGCCGGATGCCGTCGTGGACCTTGGCCCGGGTGCGCTCGCTGATCGCGCGGATGGTGCCGACGATCTCGGCCGACTCGGGGATGACGTTCGTGGTGGTGCCCGCCACGATCTTCGTGACCGTCACGATCGTGGGGTCGAACACGTCGATGCGGCGGGTGACCATGCTCTGCAGGGCCTGCACGATCTCGCATGCGATCGGGATGGGGTCGAGAGCGCGGTGGGGCTCGCTGCCGTGACCGCCCCGGCCGGTGATACGGATGGCCATGGTGTCGCTCGACGCCATGCACGGGCCGGGCCGCGTGGCGACGTACCCGATCGGGCTCGCCGAGGTGATGTGCATCGCAAACGCGCCGGTGACGGGCGAGGCGCTGCCCTCGACCGCGTGGGGGCTCACGTCGAGCAGGCCTTCCTCGAGCATGAAGCGTGCGCCGTGGTGGCCCTCCTCGCCGGGCTGGAACATGAACAGCACCCGGCCGGGAAGGTCGGCTGCCCGGGCCGACAGCAGCTTCGCCGCGCCGACGAGCATCGATGTGTGCGTGTCGTGGCCGCAGGCGTGCATCGTGTTGTCGACCTTCGACGCGAACTCGAGCCCGGTGTCCTCGGGCATCGGCAAGGCGTCCATGTCGCCGCGCAGCAGGATGGTCGGGCCCGGCTTGCCACCGGTCAGCATCGCCGCGATGCCGCTGGTGGTCTCGTGGAGGGTGAGGTCGAGTGGCAGTCCCTCGATCGCCCCGAGCACTGCCTCGCGGGTGATCGGCAGGTGGTTGCCGGTCTCGGGCCACTGGTGCAGCGTGCGGCGCAGTCGCGTCATCTCGTCGAGCAGTTCGCGGGCCTCGTCGCGCAATGTCTCCGTCGTCATGACGGGATGCTAACCACGTCCCATGACCGCGGGGACCGAGCCGGGAGACGAGCTCGTCGACATCG
>JBEGOE010000285.1:0-3317 GCA_041182165.1 Actinomycetota bacterium | reverse complement strand
CGCCGTGCCGAACGCCGTCACGGTGCCGGCACATCTCGGCGACCATCACCTCACGACGCTCGACGGCCTCGGCGCCGCCGGGCTCTCCGCGCTGTTTGCCACTTGCCCCCGGGTGCCATCGGGCGCAAGATGACTCCAGAGATCCCACTCGTGTGGGACCGGGCAGTCTCCGGCTCAGGGCTGGGGGAACTGACCCTACGGGTGCGAGATCCCGGGCTTGCCCCGGGATCTCCCCATGTCCACGCACGCACCGGAATGCTTGCGCTCACAATGATGTTGGAGGGGGCATGACCATCAGGACCACACCGTCCGTCTCCGTCCAGCGTGCCGACGAACGCTTCGTCACCGACGTCGGCTGGCTCGACAGCAAGCATTCGTTCAACTTCGGCAACCACTACTCGCCGCTCCACAACGGCCACGGGTTGCTGCTCGTGAACAACGACGACCTCGTCGCCCCAGGGGCCGGCTTCGGCACGCACGGTCACCGCGACATGGAGATCGTCACCTGGGTGCTCTCGGGCCGGCTCGCCCACCGCGACAGCGAAGGCAACGACGGCGTGCTCTACCCGGGCCTCGCCCAGCGCATGTCCGCCGGGCGCGGCATCCGCCACAGCGAGATGAACGCCAGCGACACCGAGCCCGTCCACTTCGTGCAGATGTGGGTACTGCCCGACACCCAGGGCGTGCAGCCCGGCTACGAGCAGAAAGACATCAACGACGCGCTGGCCGAAGGCGGACTCGTCGCCATCGCATCGGGGCAGGGACACCCCGCCGCGGTGGCCATCCACCAGCGGGACGCCGTGCTGTGGGGCGCCAGGTTGTCTGCCGGCCAGACCGTCACGCTGCCCGCCGACCCGCACGTGCACGCCTTCGTCGCGCTGGGCGCCGCCGACCTCGAGGGCAGCGGCCCGCTGGCCCGGGGCGACGCCGCCCGACTCACCGACGCCGGAGCACTGAGCCTCACCGCCACGGCCGATCACACGGAGGTTCGGGGATGGGCGACGGACTGAACGGCACCGGCAACGGCCACGGCAACGGCATCGCCGACGGTCGGCTTGCTGCGCTCACCGGGCGCCGCGACGAGATCGCCGCCGCACACCTGAAGCCCCGCGACCAGCGACCGCCCAGCACGGCGCGGGGCGTGCACCACGTCGCACTCATCTGCAGCGACGTCGAGCGCACGGTCGAGTTCTACGACGGCGTGCTCGGCTTCCCCCTCATCGAGATGTTCGAGAACCGCGACTACGCCGGCTCGACACACTTCTTCTTCGACATCGGGCACGGCAACACCCTCGCCTTCTTCGACCTGCCCGGCCTTCCCCTCGGCCCCTACGCCGAGGTGCTCGGCGGCCACCACCACCTCGCCATCTCGATCGACCGCACCAACTGGGAGCGGATCCGCACACGCTTCGACGCCGACGGCACCGAGTACGCCAACATCGACCACTCGTCGATGTACTTCCGCGGCCCCGACGGCGAACGCCTCGAACTGATCAGCGACCCGCTCATGGAGATGTACGGCAAACCCGTGGGCTGATCGCGTTCACCCCGACATACAGATACCGGGAACGCCTACAGTCGGCGCATGGAAATGCACTTCGCCACAGTCTGGGAAGCGATCACCGACGAGATCGGTGACACCACGGCACTGGTCCACGGGGACACCCGTCGCACCTGGTCCGAGTTCGACGACCGCGCCGCCCGCCTCGCCACGGCCTTCACCGCGGCCGGCCTCGGCTCCGATTCGAAGATCGCCCTGTTCATGTACAACGGCAACGAGTACATGGAGGCGCAGTATGCGGCCTTCAAGATGCGCGGCGTCGCCGTGAACGTGAACTACCGCTACCTCGACGAGGAGCTGTGGTACCTGCTCGACAACAGCGACTCCGAAGCGCTGGTCTTCCACTCGTCGCTCGCCGACCGCGTCGCCCGGGTCATCGACCGGCTGCCGAAGCTGCGGCTGCTCATCGAGGTCGACGACGGCGGCGCCGGCACCATCTCGACCGCCCAGCGGTTCGAGGACGTCGTGGCCGGCCACGACCCGATGCCCCGCATCACCCGCGGCGAGGACGACATCTACATGCTCTACACCGGCGGCACCACCGGCATGCCGAAGGGCGTCATGTACGCGGTCGGCGGCATGACCGCCGGCTACCTCACCAGCGGCTTCCCGCTGCTCGGCCTGCCCGTTCCGGAGAGCGTCGCCCAGGTGGCCACGTTCGTCGGCGATGCGACCCGGGCCGGCAACCGGCTCATCTCGATCCCCTGCGCGCCGCTCATGCACGGCACCGGCATCTGGCTCGGGGCGTTCATCCCGCTGCTCGCCGGCGGCCAGGTCGTCACCATGCAGCAGCGCTCGCTCGACGCCGATGAACTGCTCGGCCTGATGCAGACCGAGTCGGTCACGAACATCACCATCGTCGGCGACGCCTTCGCCAAGCCGATCATCCGGGCGATCGATGCCGCCATCGAGGCCGGCACGCCGTACGACACCTCCGCGCTGAAGATGATCATCTCGAGCGGCGTCATGTTCACCAGCGAGGTCAAAGAGCAGATCCTCGACCGCATCGAGCAGACCATGATCCTCGACGCGATGGGCTCCACCGAAGGCGCGATGGGCATCTCGATCAGCATGCGCGGCTTGCCGCCGTCGACCGCGAAGTTCAGCCAGATGCCCACCACCAAGGTCTTCACCGAGGACGGGCGCGAGGTGCAGCCCGGCTCGGGCGAGGTCGGCCTGGTGGCCGCCAGCGGCAACATCCCGATCGGCTACTTCAAGGACCCCGAGAAGTCGGCCCGCACGTTCAAAATGATCGACGGCAAGGCCTACTCGTTCCCCGGCGACATGGCGACGGTGGCCGAGGACGGCACGCTCGTGCTGCTCGGCCGTGGCAGCCAGGTCATCAACACCGGCGGCGAGAAGGTCTTCCCCGAGGAGGTCGAGGAGGCCGTGAAGCGCGTCCCCGGTATCCAGGACTGCCTCGTGGTGGGCATCGACGACGAGAAGTTCGGTCAGGCGGTCACCGCCGTCGCCTCGCGGGTCGAAGGTGGCGACGTCGACGAGGCGGCCGTCATCGCCGACGTGAAGAAGCAGCTCGCCGGCTTCAAGGCGCCCAAGCGCGTGGTGTTCGTCAGCCAGGTGCCCCGCGCCCCCAACGGCAAGGCCGACTACAAGGCCGCCAAGCAACACGCCCTCGACACCATCTGACCCCCTTCGCGGAGCATCCGCCGCATCCGATAGGGAGTCCCAGCGCGTCACCGTGACGCGCTGAGGCTCCGCATCGCGGTTGTGGCTGGGGTGGCGGTCCGTTCCGCTC
>JBEGOE010000284.1:0-3090 GCA_041182165.1 Actinomycetota bacterium | reverse complement strand
GGCCGGGCGAGCACGGCGCCCACGGGGCCCAGCACGGCACCGCCGGCGATGGCCGCACCGAACGCGAGCGCCGGGTGCAGCTCCATGGTGCGGGCCGTGATGCGGGGCGAGACGACGTAGTTCTCGACCTGCTGGTACAGCAGGATCGCGACGAGCACGACCGCTGCCTTCACCGGCGAGTCGAGCAGTGTGATGACGAGCGGCAGCACACCCGCGAGGTAGGTGCCGACCACGGGCAGGAACTGGCTGATGAAGCCGACCCACAGCGCCAGCGCGACCGGCGCCTGGGTGCCGACCGCCTGGAACACGATCCAGTGAAAAACCGCCGACAGGCCGGCCAACAGCGCTCGCGAATACAGGTAGCCGCCGGTCTTGACGATCGCCAGCTCCCACGCCTGGAGGACCTTCATCTGCCGGTCGCGCCGCAACCGGCTGCAGATCGACCGGCGCAGGCGTGGGCCATCGGCGACGAGGTAGAAGGTGAACAGCGTGACGGTGAGCGCCTGGAACAGCAGGCCGAGCGCAGCGACCGACAGTCGCACCGCCTGGCTCCCCTGGTTGACGATGAAGTTCTGGATCCGGCCGTCGGGGTCCTTGATCTCGGCGATCACGTCGGCCGGGTCGATCCGGGCATCGAACGTCTCGTTGATGAAGTCGACCGTTCGCGTCACGTAGGTCTCGGAGTTGCTGAGCAGGTCGGCGACCTGGCTCGCCACCAACGTGCCGATCGCAACCGTGAACACGAGGAACCCGACGATGACCCCGGCGAGGATCACCCCGGTGGCGCTGCCGCGCCGCCAGCCACGCGTTGCGAGTCGGTTCACCCCCGGCTCGATCGCGAGCGACAGGAACAACGACACCGCCAGGATGACGAGCAGATCGGCCAGTCGCCCGAACACCGACTGCAGCACCAGGGCGACCAGGAAGCCGATCCAGAACACGGCCACGGCGCGCCAGATCCAGCGCGGCATGCGCGACGGCTCGTCGTCGGGCAGCACCTGCGGGTCGAGAGACATCAACGGTGACTGTACCGATGCGCCGCTGCGGTCAAGGGGGACACCAGATCACCTCGGCTTCCGACCTCGACGCGATCGAGCCCGAGCCACCCGGCCATCAGGTGCAGCTCGGCGGCGAGGGCGTCGGCGACCTCGTCGATGGGCGCACCGGGCTCGGCGAACGCACCTTGCACCATCAACACCCGGCGCCGTCGGTCGGCCTTCAGATCGGTGCGTGCCACGAGACGGTCACCCAGCAGGAACGGCAGCACGTAGTACCCGTACTGCCGCTTCGGCTGGGGCACGTAGATCTCGATCCGGTAGCGGAAGCCGAACAGCCGCTCGACCCGGTTGCGATGCCAGACCAGCGGGTCGAAGGGGCTCAACAGGGCGCGGGCGGCCACACGCCGCGGTACGGCAGCATCGGGGTGGAGGTACGCCGGCTTGCCCCATCCCTCGACCTGCACGGTCAGCAGGCGGCCCTCCTCGACCAGTTCGCTCAGCAGGGGCCGGCACAGGTGCGGCTTCTGGCGGTGGTAGTCGGCGAGATCGTCGGCCGTGCCGACGCCGTGGTGCCGGGCCGCCAGCACCAGCAGTTCCTTGCGGGCCTCGTGCTCGGACGGCGTCGGCCGGGCGAGCACGTCGGCGGGGATGACGCGCTCGGCGATGTCGTAGAGGCGGGCGAAGTCGGTGGGCCGCCGCACTGCCGTGATGCGTCCGCTCCGGGTCAGGTGCTCGAGCGCCACCTTGCCGTCGTCCCAGTCCCACCACGAGCCCTTCGGCCCGACCCGCTGTTCGAGGTCGCTCGCTGCGACGGGGCCCTCGGCCTCGACGCGGCGGTACACCTCGTCGACGAACCCGGGTCGGCGATCGACGAGCCTCCGCACCTCGCCCCACCTGTGGTCGTTCTGCATCCGCCACCGGTACAGGTGGTGGTGCCCGGTGGGCACGTGACACGCCTCGTGCACCCAGTACTCGAACAGCTGACCGGCCGTGGTGGCATCACCGATGAGCGACCGTGGGTGCGGACCGAGCCGCGCGAACAGTGGCAGCTCCTGGCTGCGGGCAAGCACGTTGACCGAGTCGATCTGGATGAGACCCATCCGGTCGAGCACACGACGAAGGTGGCGCCGGTCGACCCGTCCGGTGGGACGGGGGTCGGTGAAGCCCTGCGCAGCGAGCGCGATCCGCCGAGCCTGGGCGAGCGAAAGCTGCCCGGTCAAGACCGGTCAGTCGGCGACGGTGATGCTGACGCTGTTGATGACGACGTCCTCGCGCGGGCGGTCACTGCGGTCGGTCTCGACCTTCTGCATCGCTTCGAGGACCTCGAGGCCCTTCACGATCTGGCCGAAGTGGTTGTACTGCGGCGGAAGGCCGACGCCGCTGGCACCGCTGATGAGGAAGAACTGGCTGCCGTTGGTGTCGGGGCCGGCGTTCGCCATGGCGACCGACCCGATCTGGTAGCGCTGCTTCACCTGCTCGTCCTGGAAGCGGTAGCCGGGGCCGCCACGGCCGGTGCCGGTGGGGTCGCCGCCCTGGCACATGAAGCCGTTGATGATGCGGTGGAAGATGACACCGTCGTAGTAGTGGTGCGCGGCGAGGAACACGAAGTTGTTCACGGTCTTCGGCGCGTTGATCGCGTCGAGCGCGATGACGATGGTGCCGAGCGACGTCTCCATCGTGGCGGTGTAGCGCTTGGAGGTGTCGATGCCCATCTCGGGCGCCTCCTTGAACTCCTGCTGCACGGGCGCGGAACCATCGAGGGCGGGGAACGGGGTAGCCATGCCCCGAGGCTACCGAGGCGGCGTTCTGGTCGCGATCTCGTAGGAGGGCCGCACGAGATCGCAACCGGAACCGAGACGATCGATGGGGTCAGCCGCCTTGCTGCGCCTGGTCGGCGGCCAGCAGTTGGTTCGCCCGCGTGGCGGCATCGGTGAGCGCCGCCTGGGGGGCGCCGCCGGGCAGCACGGTGGCCAGCGCCCGCGCCGTGAGCACGCGGACCGCGCGCTGCGGGCCGAGCAAGGGGCCGAACGCCGTCGGTTCGTCGGGCGTGGCGCCGAGCGCGGCGTTCGCAGCTCGGACCCGGGGGGCGGCT
>JBEGOE010000283.1:0-4297 GCA_041182165.1 Actinomycetota bacterium | reverse complement strand
CACGATGGTGGGCACGCCGATCAGCTCGGCATCGTTGAACTTGATGCCGGGCGACACGCCGATGCGATCGTCGAGCATGACGCGCAGGCCTGCTGCCTCGCACTCGGTGGCGAGAGCCTCGGCGGCCGGGAGCTGCGGATCGGTGGGATTGCCGGTGGCGTCGATGTGGACGTCGGCCGGGCTGATGTTGCGCGGCCAGATGAGGCCCTTGTCGTCGCAGTTCATCTCGGCAATGGCGGCCATGGCGCGTGACACGCCGATGCCGTAGCTGCCCATCGTCACCGTGCGCGTCTTGCCGTTCTGGTCGAGGACCGTGAGGCCCAGCGCCTCGGCGTACTTGCGTCCGAGCTGGAAGATGTGGCCGATCTCGATGCCGCGGGCGATCTCGAGCGGTGAGCCGCAGCGGGGGCACGGGTCGCCGCCGTGCACCTCGGCGGCCTCGATGACGACGTCGGCGACGAAGTCGCGGCCGTAGGTGAAGTCGGCGACGTGCCGGCCGGGCTGATCGGCGCCGGTGATCCAGCGGGTGCCCTCGACGATGCGCGGGTCGACGACGTAGCGGATGCCCGACGCCTTCTCGTCGCCCAGCACGCCCGGCCCGATGTAGCCCTTCACGAGCGCCGGGTTGGCAGCGAAGTCGGCCTCGGTGAAGGCCTCGATCTCGGCGGGCGAGACCTGTGCCTCGAGGCGCTTCATGTCGACGTCGCGGTCGCCCGGGACACCGATGGCAAGCGGCGTGGTGGTGCCGTCGGGGTGCTTCAGCTTCACCACGAGGTTCTTCAGCGTGTCGGCGGCCACCCAGTCACGATCGGGGCGTCGCAGATCGGCGCGCTCGTTGAACAGGTCGACCAGCGTCTGGATGGTGGGCGTGTCGGGCGTCTCGTGCACGACAGCGGCCGGTGCGTCAGCGACGGGCAACACCTGCGGCGGGGCGACCTGCACGGCTTCGGTGTTGGCGGCGTAGTCGCAGGTGGTGCACCGGACGTAGGTGTCCTCGCCGACCGCGAGCGGGGCCAGGAACTCTTCGCTGGCCGAGCCGCCCATCGCGCCGCTCATGGCCGACACGATGACGTAGGGCATGCCGAGGCGGTCGAACGTGCGCTGATAGGCAACGCGGTGCTTGTCGTAGCTCGCCTGCAGTCCCTCGTCGTCGAGGTCGAACGAGTACGAGTCCTTCATGGTGAACTCGCGGCCGCGGAGGAGGCCGGCGCGCGGTCGGGCCTCGTCGCGGAACTTGTTCTGGATCTGGTAGATGACCAGCGGCAGGTCCTTGTAGCTGCTGTACAGGTCCTTCACCAGGAGGGTGAACATCTCCTCGTGGGTGGGTGCCAGGAGCATGTCGGCGCCCTTGCGGTCCTTGAGGCGGAACAGGTTGTCGCCGTAGTCGGTCCAGCGGCCGCTGATCTCGAACGGCTCGCGGGGGAGAAGGGCAGGGAAGTGAACCTCCTGGAAGCCCTCGCGGTCCATCTCCTCGCGGACGATCCGCTCGACGTTCCGGAACACGATCCAGCCGAGCGGGAGCCAGGTGAAACCTCCCGGGGCGGCACGCCGGATGTAGCCGGCCCGCACGAGGAGGCGATGGCTCGCGACCTCGGCATCGGAGGGGTCCTCGCGGAGGGTGCGCAGGAACAGGGTCGACAGGCGAAGCACGGTGCCGGAGGTTACCGGCCCCCATCCCCTGCCCCGGCCGATATACTCAAGCAGTCTTTGAGTTCTACGAACACCAAGGCGTGGGCCTCAATGGTCCACGCCTTTCTTGTCGAATGGGCGCAGGACGAAACGACGGAGAGCACGAGAGGAGGCGAGATGAGCGAACAGAGCACGATCGACAAGGTCACACGCATGGTGGCCCCCCTCGTCACCGACCTCAAGCTCGACCTCTACGACGTCGAGTTCCGCGGTGGCGTCCTCCGCATCACCATCGACACGCCGCCGGGCTCCGATGGCGGCGTCACCCTCGAGAGCATCGCACTGCTCACCCGCATGATCTCGCGTGACTTCGACCACGACGACCCGATGCCCGGCTCGTACACCCTCGAGGTCACGAGCCCGGGCCTCGAGCGCACGCTGCGCACCCCGGCGCACTACCAACGCGAGATCGGCAAGACGGTGGCGTTCCGCCTCCGCGACGTCGGCGTGGGCAACGACCGACGGGTCCAGGGCACGCTGATCGCTGCCTCCGACACCGAGGCCACCATTCGTCTCGAGGACGATGCGCTCACCGAGCGCACGATCCCGTACACCCAGGTCGACCGAGCCAAGACCGTGTTCGTCTGGGGTGCGGCGCCGAAGCCCGGCAAGCCCGCTCCCGGGGCCAAGAAGAAGCCGAAGCAGGCGGCCGCCGACCCCGGCGCCCCGATCGAATCGAACCCCACGACCGCTACGCAGGAGGCGTCATGAGTCAACTCGACATGTCCGAAGCCGTTCGTATGTTGGCGAACGAGAAGAACATCTCGGTCGACGCCCTTCTGCAGGTGCTCGCCGACGCGTTGGCCCTGGCCTACAAGCGTCGGCCCGGCGCTGCCGAGGAAGTCGTGGTCGAGGTCAACCCCGACACCTTCGAGTTCGCCTTCACCGCGTACGACGTCGACGAGGACGGCCTGTGGGTCAACGAGCGCGACGACACGCCGAAGAAGGAGGAGATGGGCCGCATCGCAGCCCAGACCTTCCGTCAGGTGATGGGTCAGAAGATCCGCGAGGCCGAGCGCGACCGCAAGTTCGAGGAGTACGCGAACCGCGAGGGTGACATGGTCACCGGCATCATCCAGCAGACCGACGCGCGCTACACGCTGCTCGATCTCGGTCGTGTCGAGAGCCTGTTGCCCCAGGCCGAGCAGGTGCCGTTCGAACGGCCCGAGCCCGGCGCCCGCGTCAAGGCCTACATCGTCGAGGTCCGCAAGACCGCGAAGGGCCCGCAGATCGTCGTCAGCCGCACGCACCCCGGCCTCATCAAGCGCCTGTTCGAGCTCGAGGTCCCCGAGATCGCGGACGGCATCGTCGAGATCAGGGCCTGCGCCCGCGAGCCAGGACACCGCACCAAGATCGCGGTCTGGAGCAACGACCACAACGTCGACCCGGTCGGCGCCTGCGTCGGCGCTCGTGGCGGCCGCGTCCGCATGGTCGTCAACGAGCTCCGCGGCGAGAAGATCGACATCGTGCCCTTCAGCGAGGATCTGGCCGACTTCGTCGCCAAGGCCCTGTCGCCCGCCAAGGTGAAGGACGTCATCATCAGCGAGGACGGTACGCAGGCCGACGTCATCGTGCCCGATCACCAGCTCAGCCTGGCCATCGGCAAGGAGGGCCAGAACGCTCGCCTCGCGGCTCGTCTCACCGGCGTGCGTATCGACATCCGTGGCGAGACCCAGCTCCCGCACAGCCACCACGACGAGGCCGACTACGCCGAGGGCGAGTGGGTCGAGAACGCCGAGGGCGTCATGGAGTTCCGCGCCGCCGACGGCTCGGTCGTCAGCGCCGCCGAGTGGAACGAGCAGGCCACCGGCGAGGCAGAGGCCCCGGCCGACGCTGCGCCCGCAGAGGCCGACGCAACGACCGAGAGTGGGTCCGAGGCCGATGCCTCGACCCCCGAGTCCGAGGAGGGTGGCGACGACGCAGCGAGCTGACACCCCGCGCCAGTCGATGCGCACGTGCATCGGCTGCCGCACCACGCTGCCGCAGGCCTCGATGGTCCGCTGCGCCCTCACTTCCGAGGGTGACGCGATCATCAGCCGCACGGCTGCCGGACGAGGAGCCTGGCTCTGCTCGCCGGCGTGCTTCGCCCTCGCGGTGAAGAAGCGTGGATTCGAACGAGCATGGCGACGCCCCTTCCGGGCAGGCGCCCTCGCGACGTTGGCCCGAACACTCGAAACCACCACACTCGACATGAGAGACTTGTCGTCCGCCGGAGGATTCTCCGGCGACACGACGCCAACGAAAGGCTGAATGGGTTTGGCGAAGAACATGCGCGTCCACGAGCTCGCCAAAGAGCTCGGCATGACGAACACCGAGGTGCTGGGGTTGTGCTCGGCGATGGGGGTCGAGGCGAAGAGCCAGTCGTCCAGCATCATCGAGGCACAGGCCGATCGGTTGCGTCGTCGCGCGGAACGGGACGGCCTGACGCGTCCCGAGCAGCCCGAAGAGGCGAAGCCCGTCAAGAAGGGGGCCGCCAAGAAGGCCACCGCCGCGAAGCAGGCTGTGGCTGCGCCTGAGGCGTCGGCCCCCGCAGAGGCACCTGCAGCACCTGCAGCGCCTGCAGCACCCGTCGTCGAGGCACCTGCCGTGGCGCCGGCACCCGCGCCCG
>JBEGOE010000282.1:0-4877 GCA_041182165.1 Actinomycetota bacterium | reverse complement strand
GTTCACGTTGGTGATCTCGTCGGTGATGCCGAGGTCGGCCATCGAGGCGATGCCGACGGCGGCGAACGCCTCGTTCAGCTCGAACAGGTCGACGTCGGCGACCGTCTTGCCGGCACGCTGGAGGGCCTTCATGATCGCCCGGCTCGGCTGCTGGAGCAGCGAGGCGTTGTCGGGCCCGGCCACCATGCCGTAGCCGACGACCTGGCCGAGCGGCGTGACGCCACGGGCGTTGATGGCCTTCTCGCTCATCAGCACGAGGGCGCTGCCGCCGTCGCTGATCTGCGAGGCATTGGCGGCCGTGATGGTGCCCTCCTTGTCGAAGGCGGGCTTCAGGCCGGCGAGCGACTCCATCGTGGTGCCGGGGCGGACGCCCTCATCGGTCTCGATCAGGATCGGCTCACCCTTGCGCTGCGGGATGCTGACGGGGACGATCTCGTCGGCGAAGCGGCCGTCCTTGATGGCGTTCGCCGCCCGCTCGTTCGACTGCATCGCGACCTCGTCCTGCTGCTCGCGGGTGATGCTGCCGGCGGAGTAGCGCTCGGTGCCGAGGCCCATCAGGCAGGCGTCGAACGCGCACCACAGGCCGTCTTTGATGATCGCGTCGGCCAGCTCGGTGTTGCCGTAGCGGAAGCCGCCGCGTGCGCCGGCGGCGATGTACGGCGCGTTCGTCATGCTCTCCATGCCGCCGGCCACCACGATGTCGGCCTCGCCGGAGGCGATCATCTGGTCGGCGAGGTAGATGGTGTTGATGCCGCTGAGGCACACCTTGTTGATGTTGACGGAGGGGACACTCATCGGGATGCCGGCCTTGACGGCCGCCTGGCGGGCGGGCACCTGGCCCTGACCGGCCATCAACACCTGGCCCATCAGCACGTGCTCGACCTCGTCGGGTGCGACCCCGGCGCGCTCGAGCGCTGCCCTGATGGCGAACCCGCCGAGCTCGGCGGCGCTGAACGAGGCCAGCGCGCCGCTCATCTTCCCGATCGGTGTGCGGGCGCCAGCGACGATGTACGAACCAGCCATGACGATGTCCTCCTCGGATGAACGTTCACGCCAGCGTAGGCCGCACGCCCGCAGGCCGGGGCAGCCGGATCAGGTGTGCGGGCCACCCGTGCCGACGCGAATGGCGGAGATCTAGGGGGCGAGGCTCTGCAGGCGCGCCCAGGTCTCGGGTGTCTCGTAGCCCAGCGCCCAGATCGCGATGCCTGCGGTCCCTGCGTCGATGGCCGCCTTCGCCCGTGCGGCGACGGCTTCGGCATCGGGGTAGTAGACGGTGCGCGTGACGACGCAGGTGACGATGGAGCCGGGTGGCGTGAGCCGCAGTGCGGGCGCCAGGGCGTTGGGGTCGGCAGGGGCGACGGCCCCGGCGACGCTGGACGGCGGCGTGTAGACGGGCACGGGGATGGCGTTGGTCAGCGTGCCGGTGAACGTCTGCTGGTAGGTGAACCGCACTTCGCCGGAGGCGTCGCGGACCGGCGTCGCCCCTCTGGTGGCGATGAGTGCGTCGGCGTTGCGCTGCAGCACCGAGACGGTGCCGAGCGAAGCGTTGGCCGGGCACGTGCCGGTCTTCGCCGTCACCCAGTTGCGCCCGTACGTCGGCACCCCGATCTGCACCTTCGGCATGTTGGGGGTGCCGATCAGGTTCCTCGTCGTCGTGATGACGTCGTTCACCCATGACATCGGGGCGATCGGCCCCGCCGTCCCCACGCTGTAGTCGTAGACCATCAACCGCAACTCGTCGATCTTGTCGATGATGCCGGCCGGGTCGTACACCGTGTAGCCGCGGGCACCGTTGGCCCAGATCGGCGGGATGGTGACCGCCAGCGTCTTGCCGATCTCGTCGAAGCGGGTGCCGAGTTGTCTGACGAAGGCGACCCAGTTCGGCCTGGTGGCCGCCCAACTGCTCGAGCCGTCGGTGAACGCGAAGCCCTCGTAGTCGAGGTCGATGCCGTCGTAGCCCTTGGTCTGGACGAGCGACACAATGGCCTCGACGTGCTGGGTGCGGGTGCCGACGTCGGCCAGGATGCCGGCCATCACGCCCTTGCTCGTGCCGTCGGTGATGCTGGGGACGACCGGGATGCCGGTGGGCACCTTCGACCTGATCGAGTCGATCAACGTCTCGGCACCGCCGGCGAACGTGGCGGGGCCCACCGCGCTGAAGGCGAACGGCGACACCGTGGCGATGATGCCGGCGTTCGTGGCCAGCGAAGCTGTGCCGGCCGTGATGCCCCAGCTCGGCACCCATCCCGTGACGTACTTGGTGGGGGTGACTGCACCGGCGGGGTCGTGCGACGGGATCGCGACGACCGACAGGAGCGCGCACGCGCCGACCAGAGCCCTCCCGAATCGCATGAGCGGACGCTACCCCCGGCCTCCGCCGCGTTCCGGTCGCGGCCGGGTTTCAGGGTGGTTCCTACTCGCCGGTAACATCCCGACATGCAGCACTTCCTCGAGGCCATCCAGTCCGGCGCGTCGTCCGACGAGATCGCAGCGCTGCCGATCCCCAAGAGCTACCGGGCCGCGCACGTGCTTGCCTCGGAGCAGGAGATGTGGGCCGGCGTCGCGTCGAAGGACAAAGACCCGCGCCAAAGCATCCACATCGGCGAGGTGGCCACGCCCGAGCTCGCGCCCGACGAGGCGTACGTCGCCGTGATGGCGAGCAGCATCAACTTCAACACCGTCTGGACGAGCATCTTCGAGCCGATCAGCACCTTCGGCGCCCTCAAGCGCCTCGCCCGCGAGAGCGAGTGGGCGCGCCGCCACGACCTGCCGTATCACGTGGTGGGCAGCGACGCATCCGGCGTCGTGCTGCGCGTCGGCTCGGCGGTGCGCAACTGGAAGCCGGGCGACCGGGTGACGGTGCACTGCAACCATGTCGACGACCAGGATCCGTCGTCGCACGACGACTCGATGATGGGCAACAACCAGCGCATCTGGGGCTACGAGACGAACTTCGGCGGTCTTGCCGACCTCGCCGTGGTGAAGGCGAACGCGCTGATGCCGAAGCCCGCCCACCTCTCGTGGGAGGAAGCGGCGGTCAACGCCCTGTGCAACAGCACCAGCTACCGCATGCTCGTGTCGGCCAACGGTGCACGGATGAAGCAGGGCGATGTGGTGCTCATCTGGGGCGCCACCGGTGGCATCGGCGCATACGCCACGCAGTACGTGCTGAACGGCGGCGGCATCCCGGTGTGCGTGGTCAGCAACGCCGAGAAGGCCGAGATCCTGCGCAACATGGGCGTCGAGCACATCATCGACCGCGCTGCTGCCGGCTATCGGTTCTGGAAGGACGAGCACACGCACGACGAGACCGAGTGGCGTCGCCTGGGCAAGGACATCCGCGACCTGTGCGGTGAAGACCCCGACATCGTGTTCGAGCACCCGGGTCGCAACACCTTCGCCGCCTCGATGTACGTCACCAAGCGCGGTGGCACAGTGGTGACCTGCGCCGCGACGAGCGGATTCATGATGGAGTTCGACAACCGCCACTTCTGGATGCGTCTGAAGAGGCTCGTCGGCAGCCACTTCGCCAACTACAAGGAGTCGTACGAGGCCAACCGGCTGATCTCCAAGGGGATGATCCACCCGGTGATGAGCCAGGTGTTCGACCTCGAGCAGACGGGTGAGGCCGCGTACCAGATGCACCACAACATGCACGAGGGCAAGATCGGGGTGCTGTGCCTCGCCCCCGAGGAAGGCCTCGGTGTCACCGACCACGAGCTGCGCGCCAAGGTCGGCGACAAGCTCCACCTCTTCCGCCGCTGACCCAGGGTTGGCGCGGTGCTGCGGCGGCGGCCAACATTCCTGCATGCTGCTCACGGAGATCGACCACATCGCCATTGCCGTCAAGGACCTCGAGGCCGCCATCGCGTACTACGCCGAGGCGTTCGGCGCCGAGGTGCACCACCGCGAGATCGTCGAGAGCGATGGTGTGGAGGAGGCGCTGGTGAAGGTGGCCGACAGCTACATCCAGCTCACCGCCGCCACGCGTCCCGACAGCCCGATCGCGAAGAGCATCGAGAAGCGCGGCGAGGGTCTGCACCACATCGGCTACCGGGTCGCCAACTGCCAGGAGGCGCTCGACGCCATGGTCGCCGCCGGCGCCACGCCCATCGACAAGGCACCCCGCCCCGGCAGCCGCGGCACCACCGTCGCCTTCATCCACCCGAAGGGCAGCTTCGGCACTCTGATCGAACTCGTCCAGGAATGACACCCCCACGAACTTCGGCACCTCAGCGGTGCTGAACCCCGCGGTGGTCCCGAAGCTCGTGGGGGCAACTCGGCTACGAGGACGAGGCCTTTGAGGTACTCGGCCTCGGGGAACGAGAGCGGCACCGGGTGGTCGCTCGGCTGCGCGAGGCGACCGACGATCCGGACGGTGCGATTGGCGTCGAGCGCCGCGCCGGCGACCACCTTCTGGAACAGCTCGGTGCTCATCGCGCCGCTGCAGCTGAACGTCAGGAGCGTGCCACCTGGTGCGAGCAGCTTGACCGCCAGCAGGTTGAGGTCCTTGTAGGCGCGTGACGCCTTCTCGACCTGCTTGTCGTTGGCTGCCAACTTCGGCGGGTCGAGCATGATCAGGTCGTACTGACGGGCACGGTCGCGCAGGCCGCGCAGCGCCGTGAACGCGTCGGCCTCCATCTGTTCGCCGATGTCGACACCGTTCAGGGATGCGTTGCGTGCGGCGACCTCGAGCGCCGGGCCGGACGAGTCGATGCTCAGGATCGACTCGGCGCCGCCCGCTGCGGCCACCACCGAGAACGCTCCGGTGTACGAAAAGACGTTGAGGACACGACGGCCTGCGGCGAGGCCGGCGATGACGGTACGCGCGTTGCGCTGGTCGAGATAGAAGCCGGTCTTGTGACCGCCCGCCACGT
>JBEGOE010000281.1:0-4622 GCA_041182165.1 Actinomycetota bacterium | reverse complement strand
CGCTGAACCCGCCGGCGAAACCGAGCAGCACGAGCCCGGCGCCGCGCGTCTGCAGGCGCGCCTGCACACGACGAGCCGTGCCGGAGCGCACCCGGGCCGCAGCGCCGAAGACCACCACGTCGAACCCGTCGACGAGTGCAGCGAGGATCTGGCCCCACGTGCCGTCGTCGTACGAGCCGCGCTCGCGGACGACCACCACCCGGCCGAGCTCGACCCCCGCTTCGGCTGCGGCCTGCGCGCCGAAGTCCGCCAGGCCGGCCACCCCGGTCCACGACCCTGCCTGCGATGCTGCCGCTGCCAGCAGGAACGCCGACGACGTCGCAGCGCCGCCCGTGCAGCTGATCGTGCTGCCGCGCGCGATGCCCTGAGGGAGCAGCGCCTGCAGGGCCGGATGGGCCTCGACAGCACGCTCGGCCGCCAGCGCACCCGGGGCGATGTGCGGGGCGAGGGCTGCGAGCCGGGCCCGAGCGTCGACATCGAGCACGCGAGCGGGGCGGGACGAGCGCAGCACGACAGCCATGGCGTCATGCTATCGAACAGGTGTTCGATGCGCCAGGCTCAGTTCGAGGCGGCCGCCCGTGGTGCGACGTCGGCCTCGGCTCGGACCCCTTCGAGGAAGTCGACGAACCCCTTCGCATCGAGGGCGACGTGGTGGGCGCCCAACCCGATGCCGAGCTCGACGGACGAGACGGCGCGACCACCGACCACCACCATCACGCCGGGCGCCGACTCGCGCAGGGCAGCGATCGCCTCCCTGGCGGCGTCGAGGCTCGTCGGGGCCGTGATCGACACACCGACCGCCACCACGTCCGGCGTGCTGAGGGCCGCATGGACGAACGACTCGGCGGGCACGTCGGCTCCGAGATCGCTCACCTCCCAACCGTGCTGGCGGACCAGATCGGCCAGGATGGCGACGGGCAGCGCATGGCGCTCGCCGGCCGGCGTGCCGATGACGATCGCCCCACGTGTGCGGCCACGACGCACGAAGCGGGGGCCCAGGCGGCCGATCAGCCGCATCGCGAGGCCGGTGGCCCGGTGCTCGAGCGAGATGTCGAGTTCACCGCGCTCCCACCGCGCGCCGATCCCGGCCATCGCCGGAGACAGGACCTCGAGGTAGATCTCGTCGAGCTCGGCCCCGGCTGCGAGCGCCGCCTCGACCACACCCCAGGCGCCACGGGCATCGCCGGCCAGCAGCCTCGACTCGAGGCGTTCGGCCCACGGTGCACGGCGGCGGCTGCCACCTTCGACCTGCGGCGCCGTCGGGCCGCCGGCACGGAACACCTCGAGCTCTTCGGGCGCCACCCGCCAGGTGCCGCCGACCTTGACGGCGGCGAGCAACCCGAGCCGCACGTAACGATAGGCGGTCATGTAGTGGACACCGAGGTGATCGGCTGCCTCTTGCAGCGTGAGATCATCGCCCGACATGAGATGCAACGTAGAACCGATGCCCCGAGGGCACCCAACCGAGCACCGAAGAAAGCACGAACACTGGATTGCGGGTCGGTGCGGTCGGGGCGTCGGTGGCTGGATGCCCGTGACGTGACGTCAGTGACTGGCCTTCCACTTGGCCAGGGCGGCGCGACTGCGCTCGATGAGCAGGGCCGGCACGCGACGCTCGTACTCCGACCCGCCGCCGGCAGGTGCGTCAGCACCGGCGGACGCCGCCGCATCGCCGCCATCGGCCGCAGCCTCCTCGACGAACACCGTCGGCTCCATGCCCGGCTGCCAGTACCGGTAGAGCTCGTGGATGATGTCGCCCAGGCCGTCGGCCTGGTAGCCACGCTTGAGATCGATCGTGATCATGTTGCTGAACAGGCTGACACCGTCGATCCGGCCCGTGGCGAACAGCCGACGGGCGAGCTCGGCGGCGGGACGAGGCCCGACGGCCTGCGAGGCCGCCGTGAAGCGCTCGTGGCCCTGGCCGGTGAGGACGCGGTTCGCCTCGAACCGCACGACACCGGGGAACGTGCTCGGCTTCTCGATCACAGTGACCATCTGACCCATGGCCCGAGACCATACCCGGCCGAGGGTCCTCTCCCCTGCCTCGCCTCGCCCTCCACCCGGCGCGAGGCACTACGGTTCTCACATGCCTGACATCACCCTCGAGGTCTTCGAGAAGGAAGCCCGTGACTTCCTCGACGCCAACGTCGCCAAGAAGGAGGCCGAGAAGAAGTTCGTCTGGGGCGAAGGCTCCGACAAGGTCGCGATGTTCGAGGAGAAGGACCGCGACACCGAACTGGCCGACGTGCGCAGGGCGCAGGACTGGCGGGCCAAGAAGTTCGACGCCGGCTTCGGCTGGATCGGCGGCCCGCGCGAGTACGGCGGCCGCGAGCTCCCCAACGCGTACGAGCGCCTGTGGAACAGCCTCGAGTCGCAGTACCAGGTGCCCAACCAGGGTGCGTTCACGATCGGCCTCGGCATGGTGGCGCCCACGTTCCTGGCGCACGGCAGCCAGGCCGCCAAGGACCTGTACCTCACCAAGATGTACCGCGGTGACCTCATCGGCTGCCAGCTCTTCAGCGAGCCCGGCGCCGGCTCCGACCTCGCGAGCCTCCAGACCAAGGCCGAGCGCGACGGCGACGAGTGGATCATCACCGGCCAGAAGGTGTGGACCACCGGCGCCCAGTTCTCCGACGTCGGCGAGATCATCGCCCGCACCGACCCGGACATGCCCAAGCACAAGGGCCTCACCGGCTTCATCGTCGACATGCGCGCCCCGGGCGTCGAGATCCGCCCGCTGCGCCAGATGACCGGCGGTGCCAGCTTCAACGAGGTGTTCTTCACCGAGGTGCGCGTCCGCGACGACCACCGCCTCGGCGACGTCAACAACGGCTGGAACGTCGCGCTCACCACGCTCATGAACGAGCGTGCGGCCATCGGCGCCGGCGGTGGCGGCGGCGGCGGCATCAACCTGTACGGCCGGGTCATCGAGATGGTCCGGCACTACGGGCTCGACACCGATCCGGTCATCCGCAACGAGCTCGCCAACCTGCTCATCCATCAGAAGGTCGCGGGGTACAACAACCAGCGTGCGCTCGACAAGATCAAGAGCGGTCAGATGCCCGGGCCCGAGATGAGCATCGCCAAGCTCGCCGGCACGCTGAACTCGCTGCGCCTCGGCGCCTTCGTCTCGAAGGTGCTCGGCCCCAAGCTGCAGGCCGACTCGGGCGAGTGGGGCACGTACGCCTGGAGCCAGCTCATCCTCGGTGCGCCCGGTGGCCGCATCGCCGGTGGCAGCGACGAGGTCATGCGCAACATCGTGGGCGAGCGCGTGCTCGGCCTGCCGAAGGACGCCGGCATCGACTCGAAGAGCCCGTTCCGCGACCTCAAGGTCGGCACCCAGAAGGCCCAATAGTTCCGAGGGCAGGCCTGAGCGGTTCCTGTCTGCTGCGCCGATAGGGTGCAGGCCGCTGTTCATAAGAACAGATCACGTGTGTAGCTCCTTGTTCGAGGGGTCCCGGTTGGGACGACGGTTGCGTACGTGTGACGCACCGTTGCCGAACTGCAGCGAACCCAGACAAGAGAACCATCATGACCACGTCGTTCATCGACCTCGGCGTGCCCGCGCGCATGTCCGAGGCACTCATCGCGGCCGGCATCGCCGAGCCGTTCCCCGTCCAGTCGATCACCCTGCCCGACGCCCTCGCCGGGCGCGACCTGTGCGGCCGTGCGCCCACCGGCTCGGGCAAGACGTTGGGCTTCGGCATCCCGCTGATGGCCCGAGTGAGCCAGGCCAAGCCCAACCGACCCACCGGCCTCGTGCTGGTGCCCACCCGTGAGCTCGCCGAGCAGGTGCAGCGTGCGTTCGTGCCGCTGGGCCGTGCGGCGTGGCGGTTCGTGCAGGCCGTGTACGGCGGCTCGCCGATGGGACCGCAGATCCACTCGCTGAAGAAGGGCGCATCGGTCATCGTCGCCACCCCCGGCCGTCTCCTCGACATCATCGAGCAGGGACACTGCGACCTCGGCGCGATCGAGGTCTGCGTCATCGACGAGGCGGACCGCATGGCGGACCTCGGCTTCATGCCCGACGTCCGCAAGATCCTCGACATGACGCCCGCCAGTCGCCAGACGATGCTCTGGTCGGCCACGCTCGACGGTGACGTCAACGAACTCGTGCGCGAGTACCTGAAGGACCCGGCGATGCACGACCTGGTCGGCGAGGTCGTCTCCGGCCCGGTCGATCACCGCTTCGTCATCACGGCGGCCACGGCCCGCGTCGACTCGGTCGTCGACCTGCTGAAGACCCACGGCCCCACCGTCGTGTTCGTGAAGACCCGCTTCGGCGTCGACGACGTCACCGCCGCACTCATGAACGCCGGGGTGACCGCCGGGTCGTTGCACGGCGCCCGCACCCAGCAGGCCCGCAACCGGACCCTCGAGGACTTCAAGCGCGGCAAGGTCCAGGTGCTCGTCGCCACCGACGTCGCCGCGCGCGGCATCCACGTCGATGCCGTCGAGTTGGTCGTCCACTACGACCTCCCCGACAACGACAAGGACTACCTCCACCGCTCGGGCCGTACCGGTCGCGCCGGTCGCGCCGGCACGGTCATCGCCTTCGTGCCGCCGAGCCGCCAGCGCGTGGCACGCAAGCTCGAGGAGACCCTCGACGTCACGGTCACCTG
>JBEGOE010000280.1:0-6059 GCA_041182165.1 Actinomycetota bacterium | reverse complement strand
GACCTCGGCACGCCGGTGGCCGGGGCCACCATCACCGGCACGTGGACGGGGTCGACATCGTCCATCGGCTCGGCGGTCACCGGTGCCGACGGCGTGGGCACCACGGCCTCCGTGAAGCCGCGCCGGGGTGCCACGCTCACCTTCACGGTCACCTCCGTCTCGTTGCCCACCGGCAGCGGACTGCGCTGGGACGGCGTCGCCCTGTCGGCCAGCGCCCCCTGAACCGAGCGCGATGGTGCCCGGCCGAACCTCGGCCGGGCACCGTCGTCGTGCTGTCGGACCGGGCCGGCCCGTCAGTGAGCACCCATCATCAGAGCGTGCACTGGAACGGGTTGATCGGCTTGTCCTGGTTGATCGTGTCCAGCGTCGTCTTCGCCACGATGCGCTCCGCCGTCGTGCCGAAGGGATATTGGTCGTAGACGCTGGTCAGCAGGTCGTTCACCGTCGCACAGCCGTTCACGTTGCCGTCTTCCGTGTCGAGGTTGTTCGGCACCCGGACCGCTTGCGTTCCGTAGTCGGTGATGTACAGGGCGTTCAGCGCGGTGGCGATGAACTGCGCCCGCAGCATGGTCGTGCAATCGCCGCTGCAGTTCGTGGTCCTCGCCGTGAGGAACGACTGGAGATCCGCGACCGACACCAGCGACAGGGTGATGTTCGGGTACGCAGTCTTGACCTGGGTCCACAGCGTTGGCGTGCCCGAGTTCAGCGCCGCCCTGCCGTTGTTGTTCGACCAGAAGCCGATCGTGCGGCCACCGATGCTCACACAGAACTGCACGGTCACGTAGTCGGTGTCGAGCACGACGTCGTCGTCGCCCGTGAGGGTGGCCGTGTTCGTGAAGCCGGTCGTGCAGGTCTCGGTGCTGGCGGGGATGAAGACCGTGTACTCGGTGTTGGGCAGCACGCCCGGGTACTTGTCGTCGGTGAGCACCGGGGAAGCGTCGACCTCCTGGTCGGGCGTCGCCGAGAAGACCACCGGCATCTCATCGCTGCTGGCGGTCCCCGTGCCGGTCTCTCCGTACGTGAACGACGCGCTCGCCGTGTTCGCCAGGTCACCCGACGGCAAGGTGGCGAGCGGGTCGCACTCGTAGCCCAGCTCGAGCGGCATCCCGTCGACGACCACCGTGTCGGCCGGCAACTCGTCCACCGCACAGGTGAAGCCCGGCAGGGAGTCGGCGACGCTCGTGACGGTCGCCGGCACGTCGTTCGAGTTCTCGACCGTGATCGTGCCGCTGACCGAGTACGCGTCCTTCGAGGCCAGCTCGGTCTGGGTCACCTGGTAGGTGACATTCGCGCCGGTGACGACGTTGCCGCTGTACACCGCCGTCGGGCCGCTGATCAGCTCCTTGTCGATGTCCCACTCGTGGATCCGCGTCCAGTCGGTGTCGACGGTCTTCGTGACCGTGATGACTGGGTCGGTCGGCGGCGGGTCCGAGGCATCGAAGCACACGGTGACATGGCTGATGCCGTACGGCTGGTCGTTGTTCGGGTTGATCGGCACCGAGAGGCTGTCCTCGGTCTCCGGCTCGGCGTAGTCCATCGACGCTGTCGCCGTGCCCGCCTTGACGAGGAAGCGATTCACCCCGGGGTCGGCCTGGAACGACACGGTGTCGGTCGTGAGGTCGAACGTGACCACGATGTCCGGATACGTCGCGGACGGGTCGGCCTGCCAGGTCTCCCAGTCCTGCTCGGTGTCGGTCGGGTAGGTGTAGGTGCCTGGCACATCCTCCGCGCTCACGTTGTCGAGCTTCAGACCGAAGTCGTATCCATCGCACTCGGTGGCGATGCCACTGTCGCCTGTTTCGTTGCCGACGGCACTCGCAGCCGTGGCCGGCAACACGACGGCCGTGGCCGCCAAGCCCGTCAGTGCCCAGAGGGCCGCACGGCGCTTCCCACCTGTGTTGGTGTTCTGCATAGCTCTCCCTTGATCCGCCCTGGATGTCATGGAAGGGAACTACGGTGCGCTTCGGTGCAGCAGGCGGCAAGGGTGAAACCACCACACGTGTGGATGAACCGCGCTGCGTGGCGACGCTCGGCCGAGGGGCATACGGGTCAGGGAGCCGGGACCCCGAACCGCGCTCGGGCTCCGGTCACTCGTGCCAGTCGAGCGCCGCTCGCATCGTGGCGTCGAACTGCTCGAAGCTCATCGACGACTTCGTGGCGATGATCAGCTCGGCGTCGGCACCGACCGGATGCCGCAGGCGGCCCGGCTCATCCGTTGCGGCGGCATAGATGGCGTCGGCCACCTGCTGGGCGGGGGCCTGCTCGCCGTTCACCAGCGAGCGCTGCGCCGCCCGGTACCGCTGCCAGCGCTCGTACTCCGGTGACCCGACGGGCATCGACGCTGCGTGCACTGCGTTGGCACCGAGCAGGGTGGCGAACTGGCCGGGCTCGACCAGGCGCACGCGGATGCCCGCCTGCGACAGCTCGAAGTGCATCGCCTCGCTGAGCGCCTCGACCGCGTGCTTGCTCGCCGCGTAGCCGCCGCTGTAGGGCGCGCCCACCAGCCCGGCGACCGAACCGACGTTGACGACGGTGCCGCTCCCCTGGGCCAGCATGTGCGGCACCACGGCGCGGACCACCCGGACGACGCCGACGACGTTGGTGTCGAACACGGCACGCACCTCGTCGTCGCTGAGCAGGTGCACAGGTCCGAACAGCTCGACACCCGCGTTGTTGACGACGATGTCGAGCGGACCGACCGCAGCGATCGCGGCCGCCACCGCAGCGTCGACGGAACGGCTGTCGGACACATCGAGCGGCAACTGCACGATGTCCATGCGCTCGTTCAGCGCCTCGGACTTGCCGGGCGTGCGCATGGTGGCCACGACGCGGTGCCCCCGGTCGGCGAAGGTGAGTGCCGCCAACTCTCCGAACCCGCTGCTGCAGCCGGTGATCAGGACGGCGGCCATGTCAGAACAATGGGCCCTTGCTGGCGACCTCGTACTTGGTGGCGGCCGAGCCGGCGAGCATGATGCCGGCAACGGCCTCACGGAACGCCGCCATGTGCGGTGTCGCGAAGTGCAGGTCGAGCGCCGCCTGGTCCTCCCACTCCTCCATCACGATGGCGGTGGAGGGGTCGTCACAGGTGATCGCGAACCGGTAGCTGCCGCAGCCCGGCTCCTCGAGCGTGGCCGCCGTCATGGTGGTGGCGGCCGCGGCGAAGTCTGCGGTGCGGGCGGGGTCGATCTTGAGGACTGCGGAGATGACGATCATGGCGCCGCACCGTAGTGGGTGCGGCGCCCGCGATCGTCAGGCGTCGTCGACGATCTCGCGCAGCATCTCGATCTGCTTCGCGGCATCGGGGCCCACCGGGTTCACCGACAGCACCGTGACGCCGGCCTCCTTGAACGCGCCGACCCGCTCCTTCACGTAGCTCTTCGGCCCGACGAGGTTGGCGAGCTCGAGCCACTCGCCCGGCAGCGCCGCTGCGGCCTCGTCCTTCTTGCCGTCGAGGTACAGGTCCTGCACCGCGCCGGCTTCCTGCTCGTAGCCGTAGGCGCACGCGATGTCGTTGTAGAAGTTCTTGCCACGGGCACCCATGCCACCGACGTAGAGGGCCATGTTCGGGCGGCCGTAGTCGAGGATCTTCTTCTGCGCGTCGCCGACGAGGTCCTCGCCGATGGCGAGCATGCCGCCGGCCGAGATGTCGAGCTGCTTGCGGCTGGGGTCGCGCTTGGCGAGTCCGGCCTTCAGCTGCGGGCCCCACACGTTGTGGTACTTCTCGGGGATGAACATGATCGGCAGCCAGCCGTCGGCCATCTCGGCGGTCGCCTCGACGCTGCGGTCCTTGAGGCTCGCCCACCAGATCGGGATGTCACTGCGGAGCGGGTGGTTGATGAGCTTCAGCGGCTTGCCGAGCCCCGTGCCCTGGCCGGGGGGCAGCGGCGCCTGGAAGGTCGTGCCCTGGTAGTCGAACTTCTCCTCGCGCTTCCAGATCATGCGGCAGGCCTCGATGTACTCCTTCGTACGGAGCATCGGCTTCTCGTACGGCACACCGTGGAAGCCCTCGATGACCTGCGGGCCCGAGGCGCCGAGGCCGAGGATGAAGCGGCCGTCGCTGACGTAGTCGCAGCCGGCAGCGGTCATCGCCATCAGCGCCGCGGTGCGGGAGTAGACATTGACGATGCCGGTACCGATCTCGACCCGCTCGGTGATGGCGGCGAGGTAGCCGACCTGGCTGATCGCGTCGAAGCTGTACGCCTCGGCGATCCAGACCTGATCGAGGCCGGCCTTCTCGAGGTCGACGACGCGCTGCGCTGCCTCCTTGAACCCGCCGGCATAGTTGATCATCATCGAGAGCTTCATGGCTTGTCCCCTTGTGCGGCCGTGTTGCCGGTCGACGTTACGTGACCGTGGTTGAGGTTTCCTGATCGAAGCCCCTCGAGGTCGAGGGTGACGTACCGGTACCCGGTCGCCTTCACGGCCTCGACCACGGCTGCGCGACCCTCGACAACGGCACCGAGCCGGTCGATCGGCACCTCGATCCGGGCCGTGTCGCCGTAGTGGCGGACGCGGAGCTCGACGAAGCCCAACCGCTTCAGCCCCGCCTCGGCGCGGTCGACCTGCGACAGCAGTCCGACCGACACCTCGGTGCCGTACGGGATGCGGCTGGCGAGGCACGCCGCAGCCGGCTTGTCCCACGTCCGGAGCCCGAGTGCGTGCGAGGCCTGGCGGACGAGCTCCTTCGTGAAGCCGGCGACGACGAGCGGGAACTCGGCACCCTGCTCGAGTGCGGCACGCTGGCCCGGTCGGTGATCGCCGAGGTCGTCGACGTTCACCCCGAGCACCACGGTGGCACGCTCGGCGGCAGCGATCGGCGCCACCACATCCATCAACTCGGCCTTGCAGTGGTAGCAGCGGTCGACATCGTTGAGGCGGTAGGCCGCCCGCTCCATCTCGTGGGTCTCGACAGGCGTCCAGCGGAGTCCCCACTCGGCGGCGAGCGCACGGCAGTCGACCTCCTCGTCACCCGCCAGCGACGGCGAGACGGCGGTGACCGCATGGGCATCGGACCCCAGCACGCGGTGGGCGACCACCGCCAGGAACGCCGAGTCGGCGCCGCCGCTGAAGGCGACCACGACGCGGCCGAGGCCCCGGAGGTGCTGCTCGAGCGCGTCGATGCGGGAGGCGATGGCCGGGTCGGCCACAGGGGGGACACTCACGTGTGTGACGCTATCCGACCCTCCTGCCGGAGGCCTCGGCCCAGGATCCCCTGCCCATCGCATCGATCGCAATGACCGCAGTGCTCGCACTGACCGCACGGCTCACCGCTGTCGTCCACGCCGGCCGCACCGAAGTGCCTGAGCAGGACCTGCCAGCGGCATGCGGGGTCGTCGAGGAGATCGCGGAGCGCATCGAGCGTGGTCCGCTGCGTCCTGCGAACCTGATCGGTCCGCTCGAGGAGCTGTTCGAGTGCGTCGCGCCGGACCTCGCCGGCGGCACGCCACCGATCACCGTCGAGACGGGCGAGGCCGCTGTGCCGCAGCACGGCGAGAGCCTGCACCAGGTCACCGCTGCGCAACAGGAGCTGCTCTCCGAGCTCGACCCGCGTGATCCACTCGTCCGCCGGCAGGGTCGCCAGCACCGTGGCGACGACGTCCGCACTCACCCGACCGGCGCCGTCGGTGGCGGGGATTGGGCGGCGGCCGATCCGCGACGGGTTCCACAGGAGCAGCGCTCGTGCCGACTCACCGTCGCCGCCGGCACGACCGATCTCGCGGTAGTAGGCCTCGATGGTCTCGGGCGGCTCGACGTGGACGACGAAGCGGACGTCGGGAACCTCGATGTCGATGCCCAGCCCCGAGGTCGTCACCAGCACAACAGGCTCGCGTGCACCGAACCGATCGAGCGTCGCAGCACGGTCGCGCTGCGACATCCCTGCGTGGTGCAGCAGCACGTCGTGCCCGACCGCCTGCAGCCCGGCCGCAACGCGCACCGTGGCCGCACGGGTCGCCACGTGCACGATGCCTCGGCCCTCCGACGACCGCACGGCCTCGACCGCAGCGGCCTCGGGGTCGTCCACCGCCGTGACGGACAGGTGGATGTTCGGTCGTTGGAAC
>JBEGOE010000279.1:0-5043 GCA_041182165.1 Actinomycetota bacterium | reverse complement strand
GCCGGGTTCTCCGGCATCGGCCTCTACATCGGCGAGTGGTCCCGCCTGCGGGCCGAGGGCCGCAGCGACGACGACCTGCTCGCGGTGTTGCACGAGCACGAGATGCGCGTCGCCGAGGTCGAGGCGCTGCCGATCTTCGCCGACGAGCAGATCGAACCGTTCGTGCACCTCGTCGCCACGTTCCGACCCGACCGCATCCAGGTGATCCCGCCGTTCCGTGGGGCGGTCGATCGCGAGGCAGCCGGCGCCTGGCTCACGAAGGTGGCCGACCGCGTCGGCGTGTTCGGCGCCTCCCTCGCCATCGAGTTCCTGCCGTTCACCGACATCGGCGACGCAGCCTCGGCGGTCGAGCTCGTCGAGCGCGCCGGCCGCGACAACGTCGGTCTCTGCGTCGATTCGTGGCACGTCTTCCGCGGCGCCGGGCTGCTGTCGTTGGTCGGTCTCGATCCCGCCATGGTGCAGAGCGTCCAGTTCAACGACGGCCCGCTCGAGCCGGTGCTCGACGACTACGTGCAGGACTGCCTCCACCACCGCCAGGCGCCGGGTGAGGGCGAGTTCGACCTGCGCGGCTTCCTCGCCCTGCTGCCTGCCGACGTGCCGCTCAGCATCGAGGTGCCCGACGACGACCTCGACGCCCTGACGCCGATGGCCGCCGCCACGCTGCTGATGGACGAGACGCGCCGCTACCTCTGACATCGCCGCGTCGGCTTCGCGGAGCACCTCGGTGCCACATCGGCAACGTGCTGCTCCGCGACGGCTGGCTCCGCGACGGGGCGTCAGCGTTCGACGGCGGCGATGTACCGGTCGGGCCGCACCAGCACGGCGCGACAGCCATACGTAGCGCGTGGCTCGACGACGACCGGCCGGTGATCCGGTGACCGGAACGCGCCGTCGGTGGCGACCCAGACCCAGCCGTCGGGCAGGCCCTCGTCGAGCCGGTCGGGCTGCGGCAACTGGTGACCGACGGGGAAGTCGCCGCCGAGGTCGAGCGCCGGCAGGCGCGACCAGCGCACCGGGTCGGGGAGGTCGGGTTGCGGCAGCGCCGTGGGGTCGACCGACAGCTTCGAGAGGAGCGAGCCCGCCTCGATCGAGAGCTTCGTGACCGTCTCGAGGTGCGGTCGCCGTTCGGTCTCGTAGGTGTCGAGCAGCGAGGCCGGTGCACCCTCGTGCACCACTTCGGCCAGCTTCCAGGCGAGGTTCGCGGCATCACGGATGCCGCTGCACATGCCCTGCCCCATGAACGGCGGCATCTGGTGGGCGGCGTCGCCGGCGAGGAACACGTCGCCGTCACGCCACTGCTCGGCCACCAACGCGTGGAACCGGTAGCCCACCGCACGAACGAGCGTGGCGTTGTCGTGCGTGACGCCCCAGGGGGCCAGGAGTCGCCACACGTCGGGCACCGGTTCGTCCTCGGCCAGGCGGAACTCCCAGCGACGGTGTGATCCGTGCGACGGCACGAACGTGGCCAACCGCCGCCGGTCGCACACCTGCTGGATGATGCCGGGCAGCGCGGGCGTGGAGGGGTCGTTCAGGCTGACGTCGATCACGAGCCAGCGCTCGTCGAAGCCGAGGTCGATCAGGCGGATGCCGAGCTGTTCGCGCACGTGGCTGGCGGCGCCGTCGGAGGCGATCACGAAGCGGGCGAGGCGGCGCAGCTCGTCGACCGACGGTGCGTCGACGCCCAGGCGGACGTCGACGTGCGCGTACTGCTCGAGGCCCCGGCGCAGCATGGCGTCGATCTCGGGTTGCACGAACACGTAGTCCTCGTGCCACCCGAGGATCGGCTCGCGCTCGAACCCCTCGAAGGTGAACAGCGGTGCTCCGTCGGCGTCGACGTACTCCATACCGGCCGACACGGTGAGCAACCCGTGCAGCTCGTCCTCGAACCCGAGGTGCTGGAAGACGCGGGCGATCTCGGCGTCGAGGTGGCAGGCGCGCGGCTGCGGGTAGGGGGCGGTCGACCGCTCGTACACCACCGTGCGCAGCCCCCACTCGCCGCACAGGTTCGCCAGTGTCGACCCGGTCGGCCCGAGGCCGACGATGGCCACGTCGAAGGGCTGCTCGCTCACACCGGGGCCTCGTCGGTCCATGCCGTGGTGCCCCACGTGATCGCCATCAGCGTGGTGTCCGCTCCGGCGGCGGCTCCGTGCCAGTGCGGTTCGTCGGCCGGGCACACCACCAGGGTGCCCTGCGCCAACGCGACCTCGCCGTCGTCGCGCGTGCCCACCCGCGCGCTGCCGCTGACGACGAACAACTGCTGGCCGCCGGGGTGCGAGTGCCAGAAGGTGACGGCCCCGTCGTGGAAGTGGACGAGCGCGGTGTCCGGGCCGTCGACGCCGGCGTCGATGTCCGGCGGTGTGGCGTTCAGCATCTCGAGCTCGACCTGGCCGGTGAAACGGCCGCCGTACACCGAGCTCCGGTCGCCGCCGGGCACGACCCTCATGACGTCACCGGACGACGACTCGGTTGCGGATGGTGCCGACGCCCGAGACGACCGTCTCGACGATGTCACCCTCGTGCAGGAACCGCTGCGGGTTGCGGGCCTCGCCCACGCCACCGGGCGTGCCGGTCCACACGAGGTCGCCGGGGCCGAAGGACATGTACTGCGTGAGCCACACGACGAGCGCAGGGATCGGGAAGATGAGGTCGCTGGTGTTGGCCTGCTGCATGACCTCGCCGCTGACGATGCCGGTGAGGTCGAGCGCGTCGCGGTCGGGCAGCTCGTCGGGCGTCACCATCCACGGGCCGGTGGGGCCGAAGGTGTCGTAGCTCTTCGCGATCGTGAACTGCTTGATCGGTGGCCGGAACTGCTCGCCGCGGTCGGAGATGTCCTGGCCCGCCATGACGCCGGCGATGTGGTCCCACGCGTTCTCGAGCGTCGCGTTCTTGCACGTGCGGCCGAACACGATGACGACCTCGGCCTCGTAGTCGATCTCGTGGCGGCCGGCTGGTGCGACGATGTCGTCGAACGGGCCGGTGACGCAGTTGTTCGTCTTGCCGAAGAGGTGCGGCTCGGTGGGGAGCTCGCGGCCGGACTCCTGCGCGTGGGTGCGATAGTTGAGCCCCACGCCGAGGCCCTTCGGTGGGCGCGGGACGGGCGCCCCGAGCGTCGCCATGTCGAGCACCGGGAGGCCGTCGACGGCGACCGATGCGGCCAGCGCGGCGAGCGCCGCGTGGTTGTCGAGGTCGACGTAGACGGCGGGGTCGGACGAGAACCTGCCACCGCCGGCCCGTTCGATGTCGATGACCCGATCGGTGCCGTTCGAGTCGGCGACGATGATGGAGCCGCGGCCCTGGATGTGTGCGAAGCGCATGTGGTCCTGCTTACTCGTTGGGGGAGGGGTCGAACCAGATGTGGACCTGGCCGGTGCCGGCCGCCGACTCGTATGCCGAGTAGCGGGTGCCGGGGACCGTGCAGGCCCGGCCGCCGAGGGCGCCGACCATGATCAGGTAGTGGGCGAAGAAGCCTTCGGGGCTGAACCCGCGATACTGCGGCCACCCGTCGATGACGGCTGCGTGATCGCCTGCCTCGAGCAGCTCGAGCACGTGCTCGTCGGCGGCGCGTGCCTCGGGCGTGCGGATGTGCGACGGGTCGGCCGACTCGTGCAGGGCGAACTCGCGCATCGGCCAGAACCGGTGGGACAGCCCGCCCGATGCGAGCAGCACCACCCGCCGGTCGAGTTGGGCGACGGCCTCGGCCAGGAGCTGGCCGGCGAGCAACCAGTCATCGGGTGTGCCGGTCTGGCAGATGCCCATGCTGACCCACGCCTCGTCGCGCTGCAGGAACGGCAGGAGGTTGGTGGTGGGGTAGTGGATCGGCAGGTACGGGTCGTCGCAGGCGAGCACGCGTGTGTCGTCGCGCTGCGAGCCGATGCGGGCCCAGGCCTCGGCGAGCTCTCGGTCGCCGGGGAAGTCATAGGCGCGCTGGCGCATGCCGCGCGGTAGCTCCTCGCTCGTGTAGATCCCGGTCCGCCGATCGTGCGACGTCATGATGTGCTCGACCGTCGTGAACCAGTGGGTGTCGAGCACGACGACGGTGTCGACCTCGAGCGCGTCGAGCCGCTCGCTGCGCATCCGGTGGAGGCCATCGACGAGGGTGGTGCCCTCGGGGCCGTAGATCTCGGCGATGACGCTGTCGGGCATCACGATCGGTGGGACGTGCGACACGATGGCCGCACCGACGATCTCTCCCATGCTGGTCTCCCGTCTGGCCGCCCATGTCGTTTGGGCCCAAACGAAATCTACCTCATGGGCGCCGACAGTCCCAGACAGGCCGCCGCGGGCGGGATGTGCGGGGGCGTGCGGTGCCGTCGGCTCAGGCGTCCTGGTCGAGGGCGTCGAGCGTGCGGAGCACCGTGCGGAGATGATGAGAGAGCTGTTCGCGTGCGGCGTCGGTGAGTCCCTCGGTCACGATCGCCTCGTGCTTGTTGAACACCGGCATGATCTCGTCGACCGCCCGCCGACCCTTCGCCGTGGCCTTCACCACCTGGCGCCTGCCGTCGGACGGGTGGCTCGTGCGTTTCGCGAAGCCGCGCCGCTCGAGCGTCGATACGACACCGGTGAGCGTGCCCACCGTGATGCCGACCTCCTTGGCGAGCTCGTGGCTCTCCTTCGCGCCCCACACCTTCAGCACGAACAGCGACACGAAGGCGCTCCAGCTGAGCCCGTGCTCGCGCAGCACCTCGCGCTCGATGTGGTTCCGGACGGCGGTCGCGGTGCGGAACACGTTGCTGACGGCGAGGAGCGCGCCGAAGTCGAGGCCCGAGCCGGCGAACGCTGCGGTGACGTCGCGTTCGGCCTGTCGCATCTCGGCGTCGTCGTCACTGGAGAAGGCGCCCGGCATGCTGAGGGACAATATCGTTCGGGTCCGAACGAGTTGGAGAGGGTGCGCATGAACACGATCACCGTTGCGAACGTCGAGGTCTCCGCCGACCACTGGATCGGCGGCGAGCGCGTCCCGTCCTCGGCGACCTTCGACGACATCACACCGATCGACGAGCAGCTGATCGGGCGGGTCGCCCGCGGCGGCCCAGCCGAGGCATC
>JBEGOE010000278.1:0-2534 GCA_041182165.1 Actinomycetota bacterium | reverse complement strand
CGTCGATGGTGCGGGCGGCGGCGCCCGAGATGGGGGGGGCGATCTCGACGATGCGGCCGTCGGAGACGGCCACGTCGGCGACGTAGGAGGCGGAGCCGGTGCCGTCGACGACACGGCCGGCGCGGATGACGAGGTCGAACATGGTGCGACGGTACCAACCGTTCGCACAGGCCTCCCCGTCGGAGCCGGGCCTCCTGGGGTGGCGCCTGCCGGTCATCCGAACGCGGACTGAACGATCTCGGCCGACTCTGCGAGACTGCACCATGCCTGACGTCCCGAGCGCACCGACCGAAATCGGTGCCTCACGGCACCCCAACGACGAGCTCGTCGAAGCAGGCGAGATCCGCTGGGTGATCCTCGACTTCCTCCGTGTGCTGCGCGCCCGTCTGTACGATCGCGAGCGCACCGACCGTCGTGAGTGCGAGCTGATGGTCGGCAACGTCGAGCGAGCGCTGCGGGCCGACAGCTACTTCGAGACCCGCGACGCACGCTGGTGCGTGTCGGCCGACTCGCTGTGGCGTGCGCTGGCCGTGTTCGAGGAGGACTGGTCCGACTCGCTGCCGGCATGGATGCAGCAGGTCGGTTCGGCCTACCCCGGCGAGTGGTGGGAACCGGGCGACGAGGCGTCGCTCGAGGCGACGGCCGCCAGCTTCGCGACGACCATCCAGCTGGCGCTGCAGCAGCAGCCGCGCTGACCCGGCCTGACCCGGGCCGAGAGCTCAGCTGACGATTCAGCCGGCGGGCAGGTTCCGGGCGAAGAGGTCGAGCAGTGCGTCCCAGTGGCGGCGCTCGCCGTCGGGGTCGTGGGCCGGGCGGTCATCGAACGCGAAACCGTGGTGCATGCCCCAGTAGCGCTCGAGCCGGCCACGGACACCCGACTCGGCCATGGCTGCTTCGAACCGGTCGACCATGTCGAGGGGCACGTAGTCGTCGTGCTCGGCGCACGCGACGTAGAGCTCGCCGGTGATCTCGCCGAGGCGCAGGTGCGGCGAGTCGGACGCGTCGACGTGCAGGCGGACGCCGTAGAACGACGCCGCAGCGCGAACCCGGTCGTTCAGCTCGGCTGCCACCCAGATCGCGAACGGGCCGCTCATGCAGTAGCCGACCACGCCGATGTCCGCCGTCGCGACGGCCGGGTCACCCTCGGCGTGGGCCACCATCGCGGCTGCGTCGCGCGCCACCATCGCGTTGCTCATGCCGTACATGAGCTCGCGCATCCGCTCGAAGCTCTCGCGGCTCGAGAAGTCGAGCTCGAAGGCCGGTGTCTGCCGGTAGTACAGGTTCGGGAGGATGACGTGATGGCCGGACTGGGCGATCCGGCGGGCCATCGAGTGCAGGAGCGGACGCTTGCCCGGGGCGTCCATCAGGAACAGCACGAGCGGGTGGGGCCCGCCCTCGCTCGGGTGCACGACGTAGGTGCCCATGAGGCCCTCGCCGGTGTCGATCTCGATGTCGTGCTCGGTCAGCCCCTCGTGCATGGCCCGACCGTATCCAGCACGCCGGTCTGCTCAGGTACGGTCCGGTCCGTGACGACCGAGGCCGAGATCCGCGCTGAGGTCCGCGCCTGGCTGGCCGAGGCGTGGGACCCCGAGCTCGGCCTTCTTGCGTGGCGCGAACGGCTGGTCGATGCCGGCTGGGCGGTGCCGTCGTGGCCGCAGCGGTGGTACGGGCGCGCCCTGCCGGTGTGGGCGGATCGGGTCGTGGCCGACGAGATCAGGGCGGCGGGCGCGGTCGGGCCGCCGCTCGGCTCGGGGATGACACTGGCGGCGCCGACGATGCTCGAGCACGGCTGCGACGAGTTGCTCGGCCGGTTGCTGCGGCCGACGCTGACGGGCGCGGTGACGTGGTGCCAGCTGTTCAGCGAGCCCGGTGCCGGCTCCGACCTCGCCGGGCTGAGTGCGAGCGCCGTCCGCGACGGCGACGAGTGGGTCGTGAACGGCCAGAAGGTATGGAACACGAGCGCGCACCACGCCGACCTGGCGATCCTGCTGGCGCGCACGGCACGGGGCGCGCCCAAGCACCGGGGCATCTCGTACTTCGTGCTGCCGATGCGCCAGCCGGGCGTCGAGGTCCGGCCGATCGTGCAGATGAACCGGCACGCCAGCTTCAACGAGGTGTTCCTCACCGATGCCCGACTGCCGGCCGACAACCTGGTGGGCGAGCTCGGAGGCGGATGGCGGGTGGCGCGCACGACGCTGCACCACGAGCGCTCGTTCGCCACCATGCGCCGGCCGAGGTTCGCTGCGGCCGATGCTCCCGGCCGCACCGTGCGGGAGGCGATCGCCGAGGCCGAGGACCACTTCGCCACCTACGTCTGGTACCCGCAGCGGGCGGGTCGCGCCGACCTGGTGGTCGAGCGGGCACAGCGGCGCGGGGTCGCGGACCAGGCCGCGGTTCGACAGCAGGTGGCCGATCTGCAGTCGTTCGTTCGCGCCAACGAGTGGACGGCTGCACGTGCCGCAGCAGCACGGGCGCTGGGGCGAGCGCCGGGGCCGGAGGGGTCGCTGGGCAAGCTCGCCGCCTCGGAGGTTGCC
>JBEGOE010000277.1:0-2731 GCA_041182165.1 Actinomycetota bacterium | reverse complement strand
CATCGCAGGTGCTGACCATCGGCCCAAGCACCTGCTGGTCCCGGGCCACGACCAGTTCAGCCCACCCGACGCAACCGCCGAGGCGGTCGCCGCATGGCGGAGCACCGACACCACGGTCCTGCCCAGCGCCGATCACTTCCTGGCCGGCCACCTCGCGCAGGTGGTCGCCTGGGCAGTTGCTGCCGTCAGCCCCGCGGTGTGAGCCGCGCCGGCAGCGCGGTCAGCCCGCGCAGGATGTAGCTCGGGCCGTAGCGCAACGCCTCGCGATCGACGGGCTCGATCGCCGTGAAACGGCGAGCCAGCGCCTGCAGTGCCACGGCGCCGTCGAGGCGGGCCAGCGGTGCGCCCACGCAGTGGTGCACGCCCTTGCCGAACGCGATGTGCTCGTCGAGGCCCCTGCGGTCGGCGTCGAAGGTCTCGGCGTCGTCCCCGAACACGTCGACGTCGCGGTTGGCCGAGCCGTAGAGCACCCAGACCGTCGCGCCCTTCGGGATCGCCACACCACCGAGCTCGGTGTCGGTGGTGACCGTGCGGAACAGGCCCTGGTTGGGGCTCGACAGGCGCAGGCACTCCTCGACCACCGGGATCGCTCGCGACGGGTCGGTGGTGATGCGGTCCCACTCCCCCGGCTGGTCGGCGAGGAACACGATCGCGTCGGCGATCAGGCTCGCGGTCGTCTCGCTGCCGGCCACCTGCAGCTGCTGCACGATCGACAGCAGCTCGGCCATCTCGAGTGTGCCGTCGAGCAGGTCGGTGAGGAGGTCGTCGCGCGGCTCGGCGCGCCGCGCCTCGAACTCGCCGGCGAAGTACTGCTGCAGCTCGAGCACGCCCTCGGCGTACCCGATCCACCCCGCGTCGTCGAGCGTGCGGCCGATCGGTGCCACCGACGCATCGGCCCACCGCTTGAAGTCGGCGAACCGCTCCTCGGGCACGCCGAGCGCGATGGCGACGACCGTGGTCGGGATCGGCACGCAGTACGCGGGCACCATGTCGACGACGTCGTCGGTGCGGGCGGCCAGGGCGGCGGCGAGGTCGTCGCACACCCTGGTGATCGTGGGCCGCAACGCCTCGACCCTTTTCGGGCCGAACGCCTGCGACACGAGGCGCCGGTACTTGGTGTGCACCGGCGGATCGGCGGTCAGCATCGTGTTCGGCCGCGGCCAGCCGCGCGATGCGATCTCCTTCAGCCGGGGCACGATGTGCGCCGGCGGACCCGACTGCGACACCTGGAACTGCGACGAGAACGTGCGCCAGTCGGTGAGGACCTGGCTCACGAGGTCGTGGCGCGACACCACGAACACCCGCTCACCGGGGCGGCCGATCTGCTCGCCCGCCATCTCGTGCACCGGCGCCTCGGTGCGCAGCCGCGCATATGACGGGAACGGGCACTGCTGCACCGCCTCGTCACGCGGGTCGAACAGCGCCATCACCTGCGCGTGATCCACTGCTCGAGCAGGGCGTGGAAGTGGCGGAGCTTGGTCTCCTGGTAGTTCGCGAAGGTCACCGTCTCGATGGCACCGCTCTCGAGGCCGGCCTGCACCTTCGGCAGGTTGAACACGTCCTGGTTGAACACCCGGGCGAGCATGCCGAGCTCCCACGCCTCGGTCCAGTCGTCGTCGGCGCCCAGGTGGTGGATCGGCGCCGCCGGCGGCTTCGGCTCGGACTCGTCGTAGGGGGCGAGGAACATGCACTCCATGATCGACTCGTCGTGCTTGTTGCCGTTCGGGCGGAAGCGGTAGACGATGCGGTTGTACGAGCCCCACGGATGGAAGTTCGGGAACACCGTGTAATACATGCTGTCGCACATCTCGGCGTCGGTGAGCTGGTCGGCGGCGTCGGTGCCGATCAGGTCGACCATCGCGCCACGGCGCAGCGAGCCGGCCGTTCGCCGAGCGGTCTCGGCGTCGGGCACCACGGCGAGGCGGTCCTCGTCGAGGTTGCGATCGAACATCGCGTCGAGCATGTCCTGCTCGGTCGGCTCCCACTTCAGGTGCGGGCTGGGCGTGCCGTTCGGGGTGATGGCGCGCGATGCGTTGCCGAACACGTCGTACTGGCTGTTGGCATCGCCGATGCCGGGCAGGAGCTGCGGGTGCGTGGCGACGACGTGGTACGCCTCCATGAACGCCTCCTGCGCCACCTTCCAGTTGCAGCGCAGCACCTTGGCGACGTGCGCCTGCTTGTAGCGGCGCTCGAGCGGCCAGCGCTCGAAGTGCTGTACGACCTCGCCGAGGTGGTCGGCGAGGGGCGCGGCGTCGAGGTCGAAGTTGATGAACACGAACCCGCCCCACGTGTCGGCGAGCACCTCGGGCAGCACCCACGTGTCGTCGACCTGGGGGAAGTCCCACTTGCACGGCACGTGCTTCAGGCTGCCGTCGAGGTTCCAGGCGAAGCCGTGGAACGCACAGCGCAGCTCGGTGTCGCGGCCGGGCTTCTCCTTGAGCTTGCGGCCCCGGTGGAGACAGATGTTCTGGAACGCCTTGATCGTGTCGGGCGCCGTGCGCACGACGAGCACCGACATGTTGGCGATGTCGTACGAGATGTGGTCGCCGACCTCGGGGATGTCCTCCTCACGGCACGCCATCTGCCACACGCGCTTCCAGAGCTTCTCGACCTCGATCTTGTGGAACTCGGCCGAGGTGTAGCGCTCGACGGGCACGAAGGTGGGCCCGGGCTCGATGACGTTGCGGGTGCGCAGCACCACGGGCACGTCACGACTGTCGGTGTCGAGCAG
>JBEGOE010000276.1:0-2827 GCA_041182165.1 Actinomycetota bacterium | reverse complement strand
CCTCGAGACCGTGCGGTCGACGGTAGGTGCAGATCCCGATGCGGACGTCGGGCCTCACGCCGGCGGTACCGCCACGGCCGACGCGCCCGGCACGTCGTCGACACCGGTGCGACGCTGCCGGTGTGCCTTGAGCAGGAGCACCCAGCTCATGACGACGAGGGCGGTCTCGCCGACGAGCGTGCCGATGATGGCACCGCGCCACGACATCGAGGGGATGAGCACCAGGTAGAGCACGAGGCTGATCGTGGCCGAGGTAGCGATCGCGACCACCCGGAGGCCGAACTTCCGGTAGGTCATCAGCGCGTTGTAGGGGAAGAACCCGGCGCCTCGCAGGCACACCATGGGGATGAGCGCAGCGAAGATCACCCGGGTGTCGGCGAACTCGTCGCCCAGGAAGGCCTCGACCAGCGGATAGGCGAGGTAGACCGCACCTCCCCCGAGGATCCCGAGGCCCACGGCCAACATCGACAGCATCAGCGTGATCCGGATGGTGTCGTGCTCGTCGTCGTGGCCCCAATGCAGGAACCGGTGGTGGGTCGCGAACACGAGCTGGTTGAGCGGGATCTGCACCATCGCGACGATGCGATACGCAGCGGTGTAGCGGCCGTTGTCCGCGACATGGCCGTTCGACACCATGATCGTCTTGTCGAAGTCGTTCTGGATCGCGAAGGAGACCGCTGTGGTCGAGTAGAGCCCGGTGGAGCGCAGGTGCGCGACGTCGACCCGCCCCACGCTGAGCCGCAGCCCGAACCGGCGTGCAGCGAGCACGGTGCTGGTGGCGAGCGCCACGGTGGCGCCGATCACCTCGAACACGGCGATGGTCCAGAGCGTGATGTCGGTGGTCGACCACAGGGCGAGCACGGCGGAGAGGCGGATCGTGGCCTGCAGCACACGGAACCGGGCCGCTGCGGCGTACCCGACGGTGGCGTGGACGAAGGTGTTGATCAGACCGAAGAGGCCGGCGACGATCAGCACCTGGAGGCAGTACACGGCGAACACCCCGAGCCCGACGCCGTCGAGCATGAAGCTGCACAGCAGCAGCCCCAGCACGGTGGCGATCGCACCCAGGCCGAGCGTGAGGCTCGTGATCGAGCGGGCGACCGACCGTCGATCTTCGCGGCTGGCCACGAGGTGCTGCATCGCGGCGCCGCCCAGCGGGATCACCGTCAGCCCGCTCAGGAGGCCGGTGAGGCCGTAGATGGCGCCGAGGTAGCCGTATCCCACGTTGCCCAGCCCCGACGACACGAGCTTGAACGACACGAGCGTCACCACCAGCGTGGCCAACTCGCCGACGATCCCCCACCCGGTGTCGGAGCCGAGCCGGGACAGGCCGCCACCCACGCTCGATGGCAGTTCCCCCTCGGCGCTGTCGCTGCCGGGGGACGGAGCCGTGGGGCTGGCCGACATTCTGACGATAATATCGGTTTTCGCTCGGCCGGTGTTCGCGGCAAGGGCGAGTGGGGTAACAGGGGCCGGCAGGGGCCGGCGACCGAGAGGGGTGCGACATGTCCGACACGACCGGTGCGTCGCCGGCGGGCGAGGTCCGGGGCGTCGTGTGCTTCGCCGGTCAGGACTGGTGGACCCACAGCGCTGCCCACAGCGACTTCCAGGTCAGCCGCGCCATGGCCGTCTCGACGCCGACGCTCGTCGTCAACAGCATCGGGCTGCGACGCCCTGCGATCATCTCGGGCGGCGAGGTCGATCGCCGACGGATCGCCAGGAAGCTCCGCTCGCTCGTCCGTGTCATCCGTCGACCCGACCCCTCCCGCCGCCTGTGGGTGATGTCGCCGATCTTCCTGCCGTTCTACGGAGCCGGGATGTCGTGGATCAACGCAGCGCTGGTGACGGTGCAGGTGCGGGTGGCGTGCCTCGCGCTGCGAATCCGCCCGGACCTCGTGCTCCTCACGCTCCCCACCTTGATCAAGGCGGCGGTGTGGTTGCGCCCGAGGGCGCTCTGCTACTACCGGTCCGACGACCATGCCGCGGCCGGTGACGTCGACCACGTCCGCGTGGCGGTGGCCGAGGACGAGGCGATGGCTCGCGCCGACGTGACGCTGTACTCGAGCGCACCGCTGCTCGACGCCGAGCGCGATCGGTGCCGAGGCAAGGGCGTGCTGTTCGACCACGGTGTCGACCTCGAGCTCTTCACGCTGCCCGACGACGTCCCCGCCGAGCCGTCCGCCGTGTTCGTCGGCCAGTTCGAGGAGTTCTCGATCGACATGGACTGCCTGCTCGAAGCGGCTCGCCGCTCTCCGGAGCGTCGGTTCGTGCTCTGTGGACCGGCCATGATCGACCTGTCGTCGCTGCGAGCGCTGCCGAACGTCACCGTGCTCGATCCGGTGCCGCATCGCGACGTCCCGGCGCTGCTGGCAGCGGCGACCGTCGGGCTGAACCCCAAGCCGATGAACCAGTGGACCGAGGCGGTCAACCCCATCAAGATCAAGGAGTACCTCGCCGTCGGCCTCGCCGTGGCGAGCACCGTGATGCCGGTCCTCGACGATCTCGGGCCCGACGTCGTGCAGGCACCCGATCCGGCCGCCTTCGGCGATGCGGTCGCCGCGGCGTTCGCCGCGTTCTCGCCCGGGACCGAGCTCGAGGCCCGTCGTCGCCGGCGCGCCACCGTCGCGACCCACGGCTGGCCCGCACGTGCAGATCACCTCCGGTCGTTGTTCTCCTCGATCGTCGCCCAGCGGACGGGGACACACCGATGAGCGGCGCGGCCCGGGTCCGCTGGTACGCCGACCGCCTCGCCGCGATGTCGTTCGGCGAGGTCGTCAACCGTGGCCGCGAGCGGGCGGTCACGACGGCGTGGCGCCTCCGGCCGGGT
>JBEGOE010000275.1:0-3601 GCA_041182165.1 Actinomycetota bacterium | reverse complement strand
TGCGGTGTCGCTGAGCGGCCCCTGTTCCGCCCAGGTGAAGACCTCGGTGTAGATCCGGCGGGCGCGGTCGAGGTCGTCGGTCGCGAGCTCGTTCCACGAGAACGCGCCGGTGTCGTTCACCACCTCCGAGCCGACATGGCCCGCCGGCTGCCACAGGCCCACGACGTCACCGGCCACGTCCCGCACCACTGCCACCCGGCCGCGGTCGACGACGGTGACCGGCTCGAGCAGGGGAGTGCCCCCGTGGGCGACGACCCTGGCCACGGTTGCCTCGGCATCGGCGACGCTGACGTACACCGTCCACGCGGGCGCCACGTCGGGCGACGGCGTCGGGCCGAAGCCCGCAGCGATGTGCCCGCCGAGTGTGAACGTGCCGTACCCGCCGGCCCCGGGTCGAGGGTCGGGCCGTTCCGCCCACCCGAACAACCCGGCGTAGAACGCGATGGACGCATGCATGTCGCGGGTCGTGACATCGACCCAGCACGGGGTGCCGGGCTCGTACGAGTCTCTGATGGCCATGGCGACGACCTACCCAGCAGCCGGGCCGACCAACCCGGCGTGCGCTGGGTGGGCGCGTCAGCTCTGGTCGAGCCAGAGGCTCTGGGGCCACACGAAGCCGGTGAACACAGCGCCCGGCGTGCCGTCGGGCAGCAGTGCCTCGCCGACACCTCGGACGACCGACTTGCGCATCGTGCCGACGTGACCCCACGACTGCGGGATCTGGTAACACTCCTCGGCGAACCGCCGGTTGACCGCCTCGGCGCCGGCGCGACGCTCCTCGGGTGTTGCTCCGGAACGGGCCTGGGCGAGGCCGGCGTCGACCTGTGGGTCGCGGATGCGGCCGAAGTTCAACGCGAGCTGGCCGTCGGGTGCGGCGTTGGGGCTGCTCCACCAGTACGCCTGCTCGTCCGCGGTGACGCCGGCGTGGTTCGACCATCCGTATGCATGGAAGTCGGGAACCCCGAACAGCGCGTTGGTGATGTACTGGTCCTGCGGCACCTGCTGGATGGTGATGTCGACGCCGATCTCGTCCCAGTAGCCCTTGATCAGCTCGGCGGTCTGGGCGTTGATGGCGGCGACGGTGGTGCCGTAGGGGATCGTCACGCTCTCGCCGGTCTCGGCCACGTACTCATCGATCAGGGCCTTGGCGCCGGCGATGTCCTGGGCGGTGTCGAAGCCGTTGTCCTCGAGGTAGCCCTCCTGGCCGGGCGAGAACAACCCGTTGGCGGGCGTGCCGATGCCACCGGCGACGAGATCGATGAGCTCCTGGCGGTCCATCGCCTTCGACAGCGCGCAGCGCACCCGCTTGTCCTGTAGCGGGCCGGGCTTGTCGAGGTCGATCAGGATGTAGTTGGTGGCGACGAATTCGGTCCGTTCGTCCATCACGAACTCGGTGGGGTCGGCGTCGCGGAAGTCGGCGATCACCGACGCGTAGCCGGTCGAGAGCATGTCGATGTCGCCGCTGCGCAGTGCCTGCCCGGCGGTGGCCGGGTCCTGGATGACGCGGAACTCGATCGAGTCGAGGTAGGGCAACGGGTTGCCGTCGGCGTCCTGCTGCCAGTAGTCGGGGTTGCGTTCCACGACGAGCTTCTCGCCAGGGTCGAAGCTCGCGACCATGAACGGCCCGGTGCCGACGGCCATCGTCGGTTCGGCGGTGCCGGCCGCCACACCGTCGAGCCAGGTGGGCGACGCGATGAGACCCCACTGGCTCCCGAGCGCACGGGCGAAGCCCGGCCATGACACGGGGGTGTTCACGTCGCCGTTGCTCCCCGTGTACACGACGAAGGTCATCGGGTCGGTCTTTTCGATCTTCAGCGATCCGTCCGGGTTCTTGGCGATGTCGGTGAGCGCCTTCGAAATGAGCAGCGACGTGCCCGACGTCTGCAGGTTCTGGATGACGGCGTCGGCATCGAGCGGGGTGCCGTCGTGGAAGGTGACGCCCTCGCGTAGCTGCACGGTCCACTGGGTGAAGTCGTCGTTCGGTGTGAACGAGTCGGCCAACACGCCGTGCACCTCGTTGTCGACACCGAGCGCGGTGAGCGGCTCGAAGAAGGTGCGGGCCCGCTGGTGGCAGTAGGCGTCGCACTGCATCGCCGCCGGCGTCCACGGGTTGGCGACCTCGGACTCGCCGCTGACGACGATCGACCCGCCGTACTGCGGCTTGGGGGCCTCTGTGGTGGGCGTCGTCGCTGCAGTGGGGTCCGACGTCGGCACGGCATCGGTGGCGACGGTGACTGCAGCGGTGCCCGGCGACGCGTCCTCTTCCTTCTTCGAGCAGCCCGCGGCCACCAGCCCGATCACCAGCAGCAGCGCGCCACCTCGACGCAGACGCCCCATCGACCCCATCGACCCCATGGTGTCCCCCCTCGTCGGCAGCCGCCCACGGCGGTTGTTTGCCGAGAAGCTACCTCAGGCGGAAGGTGCGCGTGTGAGGACCAGGGCGATTCCTCCGTCGGTACGGAGCAGGTCGATCCGGTCGCTCGCCAGGCGCCATCCGGTGACCGATGCGAACGCAGCCAGGATCGCCCGCTCCTGCTCCATCGCGGCGGGGCTGCCGGCGCGCCGCGTGGTGGCGAGCGGCCCGATCGACATGGTGGTGCCGTCGACGCGGAACGGGCCGTGGAACCGGTTGCATCCCGTGTCGCCGGAGATCGTCTCGTCGGTGATCTCGACGTCGAGTCCGTCGTCGGTACTCACCACGACTTCCCGCTCGGGGACGTTCACGCTGGTGATCGACCATGCTCCCACGAGGTCGTCCTTGCCAGGTGCGCGCAGCGTCAGCAGCGCCGCCCCCGATGCATCGAAGAGCGTCAGCGTGTCGGTGCCTGTGCTCGTCGAGCGGACGTCACCGAGCACGGCCAGGAAGCGACGCTCGACCTCCATCCGTTCCTGGTCGCACATCATCAGGGTGCCCATCGTCGGCCCGGGGACGACCAGCGAGTCCTCATCGGCGACGTAACGCGACCGGTAGGCGTTGCAGCCGCTGGTGCCGAACGCGGCGCCGTCGTCGAAGCCAAGGGTCACGGTGACACCGTCGATCCGGGTGATCCAGCGGGTGCCCCTGAGCCGATCGGTCATCCGGCGAGCGTACGTCACCGGATCTCGCCAGAGTTCGTGACACAAGGTCTGCCAATAGTTACAGTGCCCCATGGCCTACGGCACGATCGATCACGAGTACGCGATGCAGATGGCGGCCACGCCGCCCGAGTCGGACGGCCCGGTGCTCATGGTGAACTTCATGAAGTACCGGCAGGTGGCCGCCTACCGCGACCCCGACGCCGACCCTGCCGGCTCGGTGTCCGGTCGCGAGGCCGACGACCGCTATGCGCCCACCGACGTGCTCGCCCGCATCGGGGCGCGGGTCGTGTTCGTGGGTGACGTCATCGACGCCGCCGGCGACCCCGACCCGGTGTGGGACCGGATGGCGATCGTTCGCTACCCCACGCGCAAGTCCTTCATCGACATGCAGTCGCGCCCGGATTTCCGCGAGAAGCACGTGCACAAGCAGGCCGGGATGGAGTTCACCATCGTGGTCGGCGCGCTGCCCACCGCTGGCGCCGGTGTGGCCGGCGAGGGCGACGGTGCCGGCATCGTCCGCTTC
>JBEGOE010000274.1:0-9156 GCA_041182165.1 Actinomycetota bacterium | reverse complement strand
CAGCAGTCCTGTCCGACTCCGGCCGCGCCGCCGAGCGCGGCCGGCGCATCGGGTTCGTGGTCCAGAGCTTCCACCTCCTGCCCTACCGCACGGTCGAGGAGAACGTCATGCTCTCCGAGCTCTACCTCGGCACCCCGCGCAAGGACCGGCGCCGTCGTGCCGCCGAGGCCCTCGACCGGGTCGGGCTCAGCCATCGCCGCACGTTCGAACCGATCCGCCTGTCCGGTGGCGAGCGGCAGCGCGTGGCCATCGCCCGCGCCCTGCTGGGCGAGCCGAGCCTGCTCCTGTGCGACGAGCCCACCGGCAACCTCGACTCGAAGAACACCGACTCGGTCCTCGAGCTCTTCGACGATCTCCATACGCAGGGCCTCACGATCCTGGTGATCACCCACGACAACGACGTGGCACAGCGCGCCCGACGTCGGGTCCGCATGGTCGACGGCGAGCTCGGCGAGGTCGCCTGATGACGGCCGCCCACGACGAGGCCGCCCACGACGAGCCCGTGGTCGTCGGCCGACCGCGCCTGCGCATCGTCGACCTCATCGACGAGACCCTCGCCGGCGTGTTCGCACGCCCCGCCCGCGCTGCGCTCACCACGCTGGGCACCGTGTTGGGCATCGCATCACTGGTGGCAACGCTCGGCATCTCGCGCACCGCCGGCAACCAGATCGTCGGCCGCTTCGACGAGCTCGCGGCCACGCAGGTGACGGTGAAGGCTCGCAGCTCCGGTGGGGGCAGCAGCAGCGGCTCCAGCCGCCGGGCGCCATTGCCCTGGAACGTCGAGCCACGCCTCGACCGCCTGAACGGCGTGGTGGCAGCCGGTGCCGTGGCCGAGGTGTCGAACCCCGGTGCCGTGCGCACCGCTCCGCTGCGCGACCCCGAGAACATCACCGAGCAACTCGTCCCGGTCTACGCGTCGTCGGTGGGGTTCCTCGATTCGGTGCGCGGCCAGATCGTGAACGGACGCTGGTTCGACCAAGGTCATGTCGACCGCATCGACCGGGTGGTCGTCATCGGCGCCGACGTGGCCGACCAGTTCGGCATCTCGCGCCTCGACGCGCAGCCGGGCATCTTCATCGGTGACGAGCTCTTCACGGTCATCGGCATCCTGTCCGAAGCACCGCGCGACGAGGGCCTCGTCGGCAGCATCATCGTCCCGTACACCGTGGCGCAGGAGCGCTTCAACACCACGACACCCGAACGCGTCGTCATCGAGACCGACATCGGCGCGGCGCAGCTCATCGCCGAACAGGCCGCCGTGGCGCTCAGCCCCAACGCGCCCGAGGGCCTCAACGTCACCGCGCCGCGCGACCCCAAACGCACCAAGGACGCCGTGCAGAGCGACGTCAACCAGCTCTTCCTGTTGCTCGGCCTCATCTCGCTCGTGGTCGGCGCGATCGGCATCGCGAACGTCACCCTGGTGACGGTGATGGAACGGACGGGCGAGATCGGCCTGCGCCGTGCGCTGGGTGCGGCCCGCCGCCACATCGGCCTGCAGTTCCTCGCCGAGTCGACCGCCATGGGCCTCGTTGGCGGCATCATCGGCGCGAGCGTCGGCATCCTGGTGGTGGTCGCCGTGGCGGCCAGCCGCGAGTGGACCCCGGTGCTCGACGTCTGGCTTCCCCTCGCGGCGCCATTCGCCGGCGCACTGGTGGGCCTGATCGCCGGCCTCTACCCGAGCATCCGCGCCGCCCGCATGGAGCCCGTCGACGCCCTTCGCGCCGGCACCTGAGCCGCGAGCGCGGCAGCCACGGTGCTCAACACCGTCGGCATGTGCTCGACGACGTCGACGTAGGTGAACTGGAACGGCCGGAATCCCTCGAGCAGGAGGGCATTGCTGCGCTGTGCATCGATCTGCATCTGATGCGCCGAACGGTGGAAGCGGTACCCCAGCAGTTCGACTACGACGTCGGTACCGGGGAATCGGCAGTCGACACGAACCACGCGCTCGCCCCGGCGGGCCAACACCTGCTGCGTGTCGGGCGTCGGCATGCCTGCGGCCGACAGCCTGGCAAGGAATTCGCGCTCGAGCCACGAGTGACCGCCGCGGGAGGGATCGACACCGGTCAGCACGTCGACCAACCGGGGCAGCCCATGCCGGCCCTTTCCCCGCAGCGCCACGATGCGTCGATGGAGGAAGTCCTCGGAGGTGAGGCCGTCACGCATCGCGCTGTCGAGTGCGGCCGTGAGCGGTGCGACACCGGTGCATGCGGCGAGGTCGATCAGCGTTCGAGTGGGCGAGGTGACGCCGAGACCAGCGATCGTCTCGAGGTCGATCGGCTCGAGTCGGGTCGACGTGTGGATCACGTGACCGAGTCGGCCCAGGAAGCGGCCACGCGGCACGAGCAGATGGAACGGCGGAGCGAGCTCGAAGCTGTCGAAGCCGTGGAGCGCTGCTGCGGTCGGCCCGGCGACATGGCACGGCGAGCCGACGTCGTCGACGAGCGCGGCCAAGGCGTCGAATCGCTCGGTGAGGGCCCGGCTGCGTTGGAGCCGTGAGGGGAAGCCGCTGCTGACTCGGCCTCGAAACGCCGACGGCGAACCGCTCGGGCGTTGACCGGAAGCGAACTCGGTCATCCGCCGGATTCAACCGGCGTCCCACACGACCACCAACTTCCGAGCCTCTGTGTCAGTGCACAGAACGACAGTCGTTCCATGTGCTGACACAGAGGGCCAAGCTGGTGACGGAGAGGGCCGGGGGGTGGGTTACTCGCCGGCGACGGGGGAGAAGGGGGCTTCCTTGGCGGCGAGCGAACGCTCGCCCGCCTCGATGGCGTCGAGCAGGTGGATCGCGATGTCGGCGACCTTCACCTGGTCCTCGTCGGCACCGGCGGCCTTCACACCGTCGTCGAGCATGATGTAGCAGAACGGGCAGGCGGTGGCGACTCGGGTGGCACCGGTGCTGATCGCCTCGGCGGCACGCTCGTCGTTCACCTTCGTGCCGATGCTCTCCTCCATCCACATGCGGGCGCCACCGGCGCCGCAGCACATGCCCTGGGTGCCGTTGCGCTGCATCTCGACGATCTCGATGCCCTTGATGCTGCCGACGACCTTGCGCGGGGCGAGGTACACGTCGTTGTGGCGGCCGAGGTAGCAGCTGTCGTGGTAGGTGATCCGCTCCTCGAGCGAGGCCTGGCTGACGTCGAGCTGGCCCGAGTCGATGAGGTGCTCGAGCAGCTGTGTGTGGTGGATGACCTCGTAGTTGCCGCCGAGCTGCGGGTACTCGTTCTTCAGCGTGTTGAAGCAGTGCGGGCACTGGGCGATGATCTTCTTCACGCCCATGCCGTTCAGCATCTCGACGTTCGGCATCGCCAGCATCTGGAACAGGTACTCGTTGCCCGAGCGGCGGGCCGAGTCACCGGTGCACATCTCGGACGGGCCGAGGATCGCGACGTCGATGCCCGCCCGCGACAGCAGCTTGGCCATCGCCTGGGTGACCTTCTTGTTCTTGTCGTCGAACGAACCGGCGCAGCCGACCCAGTACAGGTACTCGGCCTGCAGCGCCTCGCCCGGGTCGACGACGGTGACGTCGAGGTCCTTGGCCCAGTCGGCGCGCTCGCCCTGGTTCATGCCCCACGGGTTGCCCTGGTTCTCCATGGCGCGGTAGGCGTTGCCCAGCTCGGCCGGGAAGTTCGACTCCATCAGCGACAGGTATCGACGCATGTCGAGGATCTTGTCGAGGATCTCGATGTTGACCGGGCAGATCTCGTCGCACGCCTTGCAGCTCGTGCAGCTCCAGATCTCCTCGGCCGTGATGCGCTCGAACAGCGAGTTCGACGAGATGGTGATCTCGGGCACCACGCCGAGCGGCGGGCTGACGTGCGCGTGCTTCGCCGACGCGGCCATGACCTCACCGGTCTTCAGCACGATCTCGCGCGGGTCGAGGGGCTTGCCGGTGGCGTGCGCCGGGCACACGCTGGTGCAGCGGCCGCACATGGTGCAGGCGTCGGTGTCGAGCAGCTGCTTCCAGGTGAAGTCCTCGATGACGCTCGCACCGAACGTCTCGAGCGAGGTCTCGGTGAGGTTCGGCATCGCCTTCATGGCGCCCTTCGGGCGCTCACGGTCCTTGAGGTACATGTTCAGCGGCGACGTGAACATGTGGCGCAGCATCGTGATCGGCAGGATCGCCAGGAAGACGACGAAGCTGAGCACGTGCGTGCCCCAGGCGAGCTGGTGGGCGAGCTCGAGCGAGTCGACGCTCATGCCGTCGACCAGCGTGGCCATGGGGTAGCCGATGAAGCTCCACTTCTCGAAGCTGGGCATGCCGGCATCGGCGATGCGGAAGCCCTCGGCGACGAAGCCGCTGAGGCCGAGCACGAAGAACACGCCGAGGATGAGGGCGTGCTCGGGCTTCGACTTGATGCGGATGCGGTACGGGCGCTGGATGTAGCGGCGGGCGATCGCCCACACGATGCCGACCATGAACACCGCGCCGAACAGGTCGCCGATGAAGGCGTACGCCATGTACGTGCGGCCGTGCAGGAACTTGAGGTCGACGGGCAGCTGGTGGTCGAGCTCGAGCACCGTCGTGACGCCGAGCAGGCCGAGGAAGCCGAAGTAGATGAGCGAGTGCATGAGGCCGGCGGCCGAGTCGCGCAGCAGCGTCTTCATGTAGACGCCGGCACGGAAGTCGGCGAGGCGCCGCTTCACGTTCTTGGGCGTGGTGCGGCGACGGTCGGGTGCGCCGCGCTCCCAGTTCTTGACCCGATCGGCGAAGGCGAAGGCCCCCCACACGAGGAGCACCGGCACCACGGTGTAGAAGGCGGCGACGACGGGGCCGGGGATGCCCTCGAACACCTCGCGGGTGATCTCGCTGTCACTGTGCCAGCCGGTGATCAGCGGCACGATGCCGGAGACGAGCGTGAAGACGCCCATCCCACAGCCGATGCCGATGACGAGCTGGTGCGGCTTGAGCCTCTTCGGGCCGGTGGGCTCGGTCGTTGCAGGGGACGCGTGCGTACTCATGACGCTGCGAACTGTACTTGTCGCGGCACTGCCGTGACTCCTCCGCCGCTTGTGACGCCGGGTGTGACGCAGCGGGGTTCAGCGTGGGTCAGCCGAAGTACTGGCGGTCGAGCTCGCGGATCTTGCTCGCGAGCGACGCCAGGAGCTTGTGCCCGATGGCCGGGACGTCGTCGATGACGGCCAGGAACTTGCGCTGGTCGAGCAGCAGGAAGGTGCAGTCGGTGTCACAGGTGACCGTCGCGGTGCGGGGACCGTGATCGAGGAGCGAGAGCTCGCCGACGATGTTGCCCGGACCCATGCTCGAGATCTTCTTGCCGTTGCGCCTCACGGTGACCGAGCCCTCGAGGATGACGAACGCCTCGCGACCGGTCTGGCCCTGGTCGACGATGAGCGAACCGGTCGGCATGCTGACCTCGTCGCCGGCCTTCGCGATCTTCTCGAGATCCTTCTGCGAACAGCTCTGGAAGAGCGGGACGTTGCGAAGGTGTTCGACGTGGGCCTTCTTGCTTGCCATGGCGGCGAGCATAGACCGCTCGTGAACATGTGCGCAGCAAACCGGTGCACGCGAGCGCGCCTCGTAGAGTGAGTCGCGATGACGCCCGCCACCAGGCTCTCACTCGACCGCCTCACCGCCTTCCCGGGCCGCCCCGGGCCGCTGCTCCTGGTGATCGCCGATGGCGTTGGCATCGCCCCGCCCGGCCCGTCCAATGCGGTCACCGAGGCCGACACGCCGACGCTCGACGCGATGCTCGCCTCGCCGCTGTCGACATCGTTGCTGGCGCACGGCGCAGCCGTCGGGCTGCCGTCCGACGACGACATGGGCAACAGCGAGGTCGGCCACAACGCACTCGGCGCCGGCCGGGTGTTCGCACAGGGTGCCAAGCTCGTGAACCAGGCCATCGCCGACGGCCGCCTGTGGGCCACCGAGGTGTGGCGCACGGCGGTCGAGCACGGTCGCGCGCACACCATGCACGTCATCGGCCTGCACTCCGATGGCAACGTGCACGCCAGCCTCGATCAGCTGTACGCCCTGTTGCGTCGGGCCGCCGCCGACGGTGTCCGGTGCGCCCGTGTCCACATCCTGCTCGATGGTCGCGACGTGCCGCCGCGCTCGGCGCTCACGTACATCGCCCGCACCGAGGCCGTGCTCGCCGAGGTCAACGCACAGCACGGCGCCGACTTCCGGATCGCCTCGGGCGGCGGCCGGATGAGCATCACGATGGACCGCTACGGCGCCGACTGGGCGATGGTCGAACGCGGGTACCGCTGCCACACCTACGGCGAGGGACGGCCCTTCGCGTCGGCCACCGAAGCGGTCGAGACGATGTACGCCGAATCGGACGCGGGCGATCAGTACCTGCCGTGCTTCGTCGTCGTCGATGCGACGGGCGCGCCCGTCGGCCGCATGTCCGACGGTGACGCGGTGGTGCTGTTCAACTTCCGCGGCGACCGTGCCATCGAGATCTCGCAGGCGTACGAGGACGACGCCTTCACCCACTTCGACCGCGGCGACCGGCCCAACGTGTTCTTCTGCGGCATGTTGCAGTACGACGGCGATGCCCTGGTGCCGAAGCACTACCTGGTGAACCCGCCCATCATCGATCGCACGATCAGCGAGTACCTGTGCGCCGAGGGCGTGCCGAGCTTCGCGATCAGCGAGACGCAGAAGTACGGCCACGTGACGTACTTCTGGAACGGCAACCGGTCGGGCTACATCGACGAGTCGCTCGAGACCTACGTCGAGATCCCCTCCGACAACGTCGCGTTCGACACCACGCCGGCCATGAAGGTGCGCGAGATCACGGCGCGCACCGTCGAGCTGCTCCGCACCGGCCGGTACCGGTTCGGCCGCCTCAACTTCCCGTCGGGCGACATGGTGGGCCACACCGGCCACCTGCACGCCACCATCGAGGCGATGGAGGTGATCGACGAGTGCATGGCCCAGCTGCTCGCCGTCATCGACGAGCTCGGCGGCGTGCTCGTCTACACCGCCGACCACGGCAACGCCGACATCATGTTCGTCGAGGTCGACGGCGTCCGCTTACCGAAGACCTCGCACACGCTCAGCCCGGTCCCGTTCGTCATCCACGACGCCGCGTGGCACGGCGAGTACCGCATCGCCCGCCCCGACGGCGCGGGCCTCGCCAACGTCGCCGCCACCCTGCTCGAGCTGATGGGCTTCGCACCGCCCGCCGACTACGACCCCGCCGTCATCGCCTTCTGACCGCCCGAGTCACGGCGCCCCGACCGAGGGTTTCGAGGCCACCGGAGGCTGTCGGCGTACCCAGTTGGTGCGCAAACCCTCGGTAACGTCGCCGCATGACCTACGGCTTCGACCGCTACCTCCGCTACGACGAGCTCACGCAGTGGCTGCGCGACACCGCCGCAGCGCACCCCGGGCTGATGACGGTCGAGTCGTACGGCCGATCGCACGAGGGCCGCGACCTCTGGGTCGCCACGATCACCGACTCGTCCACCGGCACCCACGACACGAAGCCCGCCCACTGGGTCGACGCCAACATCCACTCGGTCGAGGTGACCGCCGGGGTCGCCGCCCTGCGCATCATCGACCGGCTGGTCAACGGCTTCGGCACCGACCCCCTGGTCACCCGTGCCCTCGCCACGCGCACCTTCTACATCGCGCCGCGCGTGAACCCCGACGGTGTCGAGTGGGCGCTCGCCGACTCGCCCCGCTACCGCCGCAGCAGTGTGCGCGCCTGGCCGTGGCGCGACGCCCACCGTTCACCCGGCCTGCACGAGCGCGACATCGACGGCGACGGCCGCATCCTCAGCATGCGCATCGCCGACCCGAACGGCGCGTGGGTCGAGAGCACCCACGACCCGCGGGTCCTGGCGCCCGTGCCCTTCGACGGGACCGACGGTTCGGTGCAGCGGTACCGCCTGCTGGCCGAGGGCGAGGTCGTCGACCACGACGGTTTCACGATTCCCACGCCGCGCCCGCCCGAGGGCCTCGACATGAACCGCAACTTCCCGGCAGGGTGGGGCACCAGCGTGCGCGGCAGCGGTGACCACCCGCTCAGCGAGCCCGAGATCGACGCCCTGGTCCGGGCCATCGTCGCCCGGCCGAACATCTGCGGCTACAACGCCTTCCATACCAGCGGCGGGGTGCTCCTGCGCCCGTCGAGCACCCAGTCCGACAAGTCGCTGCCGCCCGGCGACGTGTGGACCTGGAAGCAGCTCGGCGAGCGCGGCGCGGTGCTCACCGGTTACACGGTGCACTCGGTGTTCGAGGACTTCACCTGGGACACCAAGGAGACCATGAGTGGCGCTGCCGACGACTGGGTGTACGAGCACCTCGGCATCTTCGGCTGGACCACCGAGTTCTGGGACGTCATCCACACCGTCACCGGCACGAAGCAGTCGACGCACTTCTGGTACACCGGGCCCACCGAGGACGAGGAGGTCGCGGTGGCCCGCTGGGCCGACGAGCACCACCCCGAGATGATCGTGGCCTGGTACCCGTTCGACCACCCGCAGCTCGGCCCGGTCGAGCTGGGTGGTTGGGACGAGATGTGCACCTGGACCAACCCGCCGCTCGGCCGGCTGGCCCAGGAGGTCGAGGGCCATGCCGAGTTCGCGATCGCGCAGGCGCTCGCCGCGCCCGAGCTCGAGATCGTGCACACGTCGGTCACCTCCCTCGGCGGCGGCACCTGGCGGGTCGAGGCCGGCATCGCCAACACCGGCTACCTGCCCACCGACATCAGCGAGAAGGCGCGGGCCGAGCACCTCGTCCTCCCGATCGCCGCACGTCTCGAGGGCGCAGATGTGTTGGGCGGCCCGGCCCGTGTCGAGCTCGGTCAGCTCGAGGGCCGCTCGCGCGCCCGGTTCAGCTACCGCAACGACGGCAGCCCCGATCGCACCGTGGCCCGCTGGGTCGTGCGCGGCGAGGCCGGCTCGTCGGTCACGGTGGTGGCAGAGCACCAGCGCGCCGGCCGCACCAGCACCGAGATCACGCTGGCGTAGGGCCCGTCTCAGGACATGATGCCGCGACCTTTGCCGCCATGCGGCTGTCGGTAACCAGATCCTGCCCAAGGTCGCACCGGTCGCACCGGTCGCACCGGTCGCTCGGGCGGTCAGGCGGTGCGCAGGCGGTCAGGCGGTGCGCAGGCGCAGGGTGGCCACCAGGCCGCCCCCGTCGCGGCGGCTGAGCGACACCGAGCCGCCGCCGGC
>JBEGOE010000273.1:0-3192 GCA_041182165.1 Actinomycetota bacterium | reverse complement strand
GGCCAAGGCCGGCAGCACCGCCGACGGCGCCAAGATCGCCGCCATGGTGAAGGCCGCCCTCAGCGCCTGACCCCCGGCCCCTTCGCAGATGCGGAGTCGTACCGCGTCATGGTGACGCGCTGGGACTCCCCATCCGACGCGCTTCGCGGAGCAGCACGGCGCGGGTAGCTTGTCGGGCGGAACGGTGGCAGAGCGGACAAATGCATCCGCCTTGAAAGCGGAAGGCTGCAAGGCCCGGGGGTTCGAATCCCTCCCGTTCCGCTCGATGCGCGGAGTCCGGCTCCATGTGAGCCGGACGTTCACGTCAGGCCGGAGTTGCTTCGCTGGCAGTGGGAGTCATGAGGCGGGCGTGGGCGTGGGGGTTGCCGGCCGGCAGCTTCCGGTAGACGATCGCCGCGGCCAGCAGGACAACGGAGCCGGCGATGACGGCGGCGAGGTGCATGCCCGAAACGAACGACTCCTGGGCGATCAGGATCACAGCCTCCGGGTCGGTCGACTGCGGCGCCGCCAGCAGCGCGCCGGCGAGGCTCTGCTCGGCCTGCGATTGCGCCGGGCCGCCGGGCAGCAGCCCGAGGGCGGGAGCGAGGCGGTCGCCGTAGCGGGACGCCACGATGCTGCCCAGCGCGGCCACGCCGAGGGCGCCACCGAGCTCGCGGGTCGTGTCGTTCATCGCCGAGCCCACACCCGCCTTGCCCATCGGCACTGCCGCCATGATCGAACCGGTCATCGACGGGATCACCAACGCCATGCCGCCGGCCATCATCATCACCACCGGCAGGATCGCCCAGTACGAGGTGTCGACCTGGGCGATCGTGAAGAGGAACATCGCCACAGACACCCCGCACAGTCCGAATGCGACCACCCGGTTCGCCCCGAACTTGGCAGCGAACTTGGGTGACTGCGGTGCGAGCGTCATCATCACCGCTGCGAACGGCAACTGCCGCACGCCGGCCTCGAAGGCGCTGAAGCCGAGCACGAGCTGGAAGTACTGCGTCAGCAGGAAGAAGAAGCCGAACATCGCGAAGAACACGAGGGTGATCACACCGGCCGCCACCCCGAAGCGCGGATCGGTGAAGTACCGCAGGTTCAGCATCGGCGCAGCGATGCGCGACTCCCACACGAGGAACGCAGCGATGAGGACGAGGGCAGCGGCGAACCAGGCGACGCTGGTGGAACTGGTCCAGCCCCGGTGCGGCGCCTCGATGATCGCGTAGACGAGGGCGCTGAGACCGGCGATCGACAGCAGCGCCCCGATCGGGTCGAGCTGCTCGGGGTGCGGGTCCTTCGACTTCGGCAGCAGGACGTAGCCGGCCAGCAATGCGATGGCGATGATCGGCACGTTCACGAGGAACACCGAGCCCCACGCGAAGTGCTCGAGCAGGAACCCGCTCGCGACCGGGCCGATGGCGGCTCCGCCACCGGAGATGCCGGCCCAGATCGCGATCGCCCTGCCACGCTCGTGCGGCGGGAAGACGTTCGTGAGGATCGACAGGGTGGCGGGCATGACGAAGGCTGCGCCGAAGCCCATCACCGCGCGCCCGGCGATGATCCCGCCGGCGCTGTCCATGAACGCTGCGTACAGCGACCCGGCCAGGAAGACCGTGAGGCCGAACTGCAGGGCACCCTTGCGGCCCCACCGGTCGCCGATCGTGCCAGCCGTCAGCAGCAGGCCGGCGAACACCAGGCCGTAGGCATCGACCATCCACTGCTGTGCCGAGATCGAGGCGCCCAGCTCACGCGCCAGCGTCGGCAGCGCGACGTTGAGCGCCGTGTTCCCCACGATGACCACCATGAGGCTCGTGCACAGCACGACCAGGATCTTCCAGCGGCGCTCGAACACCATGGGGTCGATGTCGATGACGGCGGTGTCGGATCCGGGTGTGTTCGACGGTTCCATGCGAGTGCTCCAGGCGCCTGGGCAACGGCGGGGGAGCCCCGAGGCGGCGTGTCGACCGTATCGCTCGTGAACCGGTCGTCACGCACATGGCCGATCACGAATCACGGTTTGCCAGACCAGCACACCAGCCGGGTTCGCCAGGCCGGTGTGCCGATCGGTGTGCCGGCCCGGTTCGTGGGCTGCCTACGCTCGGAGCCGATGGACAGCACGCGTGTCGACAAGTGGCTCTGGTCGGTGCGTGCCTATGCCACCCGCACCGCAGCGTCCGACGGCTGCCAGGGGGGCCACGTGCGCGTGAACGGCACGCCAGCCAAGCCATCGACCACGGTGAAGGTCGGCGACCGCGTGGTGGTGAAGGGTCACGGCAACGAGCGCGTCCTCGAGGTCGTGCGCGTGATCGACAAGCGCGTCGGTGCTCCTCTGGCAGCCGAGTGCTTCGTCGACCACAGCCCGCCGCCGCCCCCGCCTGACATGTCGGCGCCGCTGCTCACCCGCGACCGCGCGACGGGCCGGCCGACCAAGAAGGACCGCCGTCAGATCGACCGGTTCCGGCGCGGCTGACGAGCCGGCCACGAGTGCCGACCCGGCCGTTCGTTCAGGGCGCCGTCACCGTGGTGCGCCACAGGATCGTGTTGTCGGCCTGCAGGTCCGACGTCCAGATGAGGGTGGCTGCCGGATCCCAATCGATGTCGAGGTAGCCGTCCTTCACGCCGACCTCCTCCTCGGTGTATGCGGTGGCCGCGGCCCACGCGCTGTCGTCGAAGCCCGGCTCGGTCCACCCTGCCGGCTCGTCGATCGCTTCGAAGGCGCAATCGGTGTCGGGGTCGGACGAGGTGACGCAGCGCTTGTCGAGCGGCGCCCGATGGATCACCAGGCCCTGCCAGTCGGTGCCGGTCACGGCGACGACGGTGCCGGTGGCGGTGTCGGTGATCTGCGCGATCACCCCGCCATCGCCCATCTGCTGGTTCGGCTCGCCGATGTACTCGAGGCCGCTGTCGGTCTCCTTGTAGTCCTTCGAGACCAGCGCGATGGTGAGCGGGTAGGTGGCGGTGAAGGTGAAGGTCTCGCTGTTGAACGACCGCTCCGTGGTGATCGACACCGAGTCCTCACCGATGACCACGCCGTTCACCGTCAGCGAGAACCAGTTGTCGACCCACACCTCGGCCGTGAACGTGGCCTCACCAGAAGCAGCGGCAGCAGTGGTGGCGACGGTGGTCGTCTCCGGGGCCGCCTCGGGGGTCGTGGCGGGGGTCGTGGACGTGCGCGACGAGTCGGCGTCCGACGAGCACGCCGCA
>JBEGOE010000272.1:0-12312 GCA_041182165.1 Actinomycetota bacterium | reverse complement strand
CGGCGGGGGAGCGGAACGACACCTCGCGGCCAGCGACCCGGATGACACCTGCCGTGGGCCGCAGGTGTCCGAAGATGTTCATCATCAACGACGTACGGCCGGAGCCGACGAGGCCCCCGATGCCCAGGATCTCGCCGGCGCGGACGGAGAACGAGATGTCGCGCAGCGGTCCGCCGCACAGCCCCTCGACCTCGAGCAGCACGTCGTCGTGCGGGGTGGCGGGCTCCTCGAGCGCGTCGGCGTCGCCGGCCTCGCGACCGATGATCGCAGCGACCAGCTTGGCCCGGTCGAGATCGGCGATCTCGTGGCGCCCGACCGTGCGGCCGTCCTTCATGACCGTGACGGACTCGGCGAGGTGGAGGATCTCGCCGAGTCGATGGGACACGAAGAGCACGGCGATGCCACGGCTGCGCAGCCGCTCGACTGCAGCGAACACCCGCTCGACCTCGGCATCGGCGAGCGCGACGGTGGGTTCGTCCATCACGACGAGGCGAGCGTCGGCCGCACATGCCCGGGCGTTGCCGACCATCCAGCGCTCGGCGCCGCTGAGCGACGAGAGCTGAGCGGCGGGGTCGACGTCGACGAAGTCGCGCAGCACTTCGCGCGTCTCGGCCTCGGCGCGACGCCGTGAGACGAACGGGCCCCATGTGGGCAACGGTCGGCCGAGGAAGACGTTCTCGGTGACGGTGAGCCGGTGCACCAGCGCGACGTCCTGGTGGATGAAGCGCAGGCCGAACGCGGCCGCATCGGCCTCGTTGGTGATGTCGACGACCTCGCCGTCGATGCGGATCGTGCCCGAATCGGCAGCCTGTGCGCCGGCGAGGATCTTGATGAGCGTCGACTTGCCGGCTCCGTTCTCGCCGACCAACCCGTGCACCTCGCCGGGGCGGATCTGCAGGCTTGCCTCGTCGAGCGCGCGCACGCCCGGGAACTGTTTCGACAGCGCGCTGACCTCGACCGCGAATTCGGCGGACATGTGCTTCTCCCCGTCCGGGTTCGGGCCCCCTGTGCACGACCCCGCCGTCGACTATAGCGACGGCCGTCACACAGGGGAAGGGGTAGTCGCATCAACGGTTGGGAAAAATTGACTTCCATTCGGGCGCAATGCGTGGCAGAGTCTGTGTCTCGCAACGGGTTGGGGATGCGCCTCGGCGCGTTAACTAGATTCGCGTTCGGTTAGAGGGGGACATGTGACGAGCACTGAACAGGTGGTGGAGCACGCGCCTGTCGACGCGCCCGTGGAGGGACGACGCGCTGCCTCGACTCCCGATCGCGGACAGCGAGCGCTGGCGATCACATCCCGCTACGGAACCCTCGTTTTCCTCGGGGTGCTGCTGGTCCTGTTCACGGTCCTGTCGGAGATCATCCTCGGCAACCAACGCTTCCTCACCGGAGCGAACCTCTCGCTGGTACTGCGCCAGTCCGCCGTGCTCGCGATCCTCGCGGGCGGTCTCACGCTGGTCCTGATCCTCGGTGAGTTCGATCTGTCGGTAGCCGCCACGCTCACCCTCGGCGGTGCGATGTTCGCCCAGTTCGCCCAGGGCAGCTACGTGTTCACCTGGCCGACGATCCCGTTCACGGACATCGGCGGGGCAGCGATCTTCGGCACGAGTTGGCAGGCGAACGTCCTGGTGGCGTTCGTGTTCGCCCTCTGCTTCGGACTCCTGGTCGGGCTACTCAACGGCGTCATCGTCTCGTACTTCGGCGTCACGGCGTTCATCGCCACGCTCGGCATCGCCGGCATCGTCGAGGGCTACCTCATCCGGCTCACCGACGGACGCTCCGTCCCGCTGCCCAAGAACATCACGGACACCGCGCAGGGCACCCTGTTCGGTTGGAAGGCCCCGGAGTCGTGGAGTTGGGTGCTCCACCCCTTCGGGCGCACGGTCGAGATCGACCTGTCGGGCATGAGCATCCCGCTCATCTCGCTCGCTGCGGCGGTCGTGCTGTTCCTGCTCTGGGTCATGCTGAACCACACCGAAGCCGGACGGCGAATGGACGCCGTGGGCGGCAACGCCGAGGCGTCCCGCCTCGCGGGCATCAACGTCAAGCGCTACCGGCTCGCGGCCTTCGCGATCTCGGCGACCGTCGGCGCCTTCGCCGGCATCGTGCTCGCATCCGGGCGCACCGGCTCGGCCGTCACGCTCGTGGGCAACCAGAGCTCGTACCTCCTGCAGGCGTTCACCGCCTGCTTCCTCGGTGCGGTCACGCTCCGGGAGGGTGAGTTCCACATCGTCGGCACGATCGTCGGTGTCGGGCTGATGACGGTCACGTTCTCCGGCCTGATCATCCTCGGCGTCCCTGGCTACGCACAGACGATCGCCAACGGGGCGATCCTCGTCGCCGCGCTCACATTCGCTGGCCTCGCTCGCAAAGCGGCGGCCCGCTCCTAGATCTCGTTCCACTGGACGAGCAGCCCGAAACACTGGGCTACGACACGAAGAAACAAGGGGGAAACCATGACACCACGCAACATGAGAGCTGCGGCCGTGCTGATGATCATGCTCGGCACCGCAACGGTGGCCTGCAGCAGCGACGAGTCGAGCGACACCGCGGCCACGACCGCGGGGACGGCTGCGCCGGCCGCCACCGATGCACCCGCCGCCACCGATGCGCCGGCCGCCACCGATGCACCCGCCGCCACCGATACACCCGCCCCTGCGGGTCCTGACACCTCGAAGGGCGAGATCCCCGAGGGTGGCGTCGAAGTGACGATCGAAGGCGACGTCACGACGCTCAGCGGCGTGACGGCCGGCATCGCCAACCTCGCACCGGTCCCCGGCGCCGAGCGCTGGTCGCGCCCGCTCGAGACCTGCTTGAAGGACAACGGCGCCGACGTCGACTTCCAGGACGTCGGTGGCGACCCCACCAAGCTTCCCGGCATCCTCGATGCCTGGCTCGCCGCCGGCCGCACCGCGGTCTTCAACATCGGCATCGACATGAGCGGCCAGGAGTCCACCATCTCCCGCTTCGGCGAAGCCGGCACGCCCTTCGTCACGTGGGGCGCAGGCAACCCGGAGGGTGTCGTGTCCCTCGACGCCAACCAGGAAGAGGACGGTCGGATCATCGCCCGTTACGTTGCGGAGCAGATCGGCGGTGCTGGTGACGTCGTTCTCGTGAACGCGAACAACCCCGCGCTGCAGAGCCGTGAGGCCGGCATCAAGGAAGTCTTCGCGGACTTCCCCGACATCGAGCTGACCGTCGTCGGCGAGGCCCTCGGCTTCTCCGCCGAGTCGGCCCAGACGTCGACCGAAGCCGCCCTGCAGGCCAACCCTGACGTGAAGGCAGTCATCGGCGGCTTCGGCTCGCTCGGCGTGGGCGCGGCGAACGCCGTCACCGCGGCCGAGAGCGACGCGATCGTCGTGTCGATGAACGGCGACCCCGAGGAGTACGACGCGATCCGCTCCGGTGGCCCGTTCAAGGCCACGGTGGCCGACGGTCACGAGTTCGGTGGCGCAGCGGCATGCCAGATCGCTGCTTCGATGCTCGCCGGCAACCCGGCCCCGGGTGAGCCCGGCAAGCAGATCCTTGCGACTTCGGTCCTCGTGACGGCAGACAACCTGCCGGCCGAGGGTGAGACCGAGAGCACCCCCCGCAAGTTCTACCAGCTGCCCTGATGCAGTCGACCCGGGGGTGGCTCGCGCCGCCCCCGGGTCCCAGGCCCCATCCGTAAGTACCCCCGAGGCCCCATGACCGTTCCGCTCGACGCCGACAACACAACCGATCACACCGCAACGGACCGCCCGGTGGCCGTGGTCACTGGCGCAGGGCGACGTCGAGGAATCGGGCGAGCGATCGCCCGGCAGCTTGCACGCGACGGTTTCGCTGTGGTGGTGCACGAACGACGTGTCGAGGCGTCATCCGGATCCGATGACGGCGGTGCCGTGGCGTGGCGTGGCGCAGCGTCGGTCGTCGACGAGATCGTCGCCGCAGGCGGCAGCGCCTGTGCGGTCTCGGGTGACGTCACCGAGGAGGAGACGGCGCATCGGCTCGTCGATGCAGCTGCGTCGCTCGGGCAGCTCGCCGTCCTCGTCAACAACCACGGCACGGCCGGCGAGGCCAACGCCCACTTCGCGCACGAGACTTCGAGCGAGCTGTGGGACGAGACGCTGCGTGTCAACCTCGGTTCGCTCCGCACGCTCACCTCGGTGCTCGTGCCGGCGATGCGTGACAGTGGGGCGACGAGTCGCTCGATCGTCCATCTGTCGTCCACGGCCGGTCACCGGGCGCTGCCCCGATACGGCGCGTACTGTGTCTCGAAGGCGGCGGTCGAACGGCTCACCGAACAGCAGGCCCTCGAGCTCGCTCGTCACGGGATCCGCGTCAACTGCGTGGCACCCGGGATGACACCGACGGACATGATCGACGGCACGCTCGATCGTGCCGCCGCCATGTCGGGTCTCGACCGCGGCGACATCGAGGAGCGGGCCAGGCGCTCGATCCCGCTCCGTCGCTTCGCCGCCCCCGAAGACATCGCCAACGCGGTCGCCTTCCTCGCCGGAGGCGCCGCCGCATACATCACCGGTCAGGTGCTCACCGTCGACGGCGGGATGACACTCGCGTGACCGCTTTCGAAGAGGAAACCATGGATCAACCCACGATCGCCATCGACGACAACCTCCTGTGCGAGGAGGCCGTCCGCGACCCACATGCCTACTTCGAGCGCCTCCGCACGCACGATCCGATCTACTGGAACCCGCGACACCGCGCCTGGGTGCTCACTCGGTACGAGGACGTCGGGCGCGAGCTGCGGAGCCCGACGCTGACCGCCGAGCGCATCACGCCGTTCGCTCAGGCCGTCACCCGCGCCGCGCAGTCCGACGACGTCGACACGACGTTCAAGATCCTGCAGGAGTGGCTGGTCTTCCGTGACCCGCCGGAACACACGCGCCTGCGGCGCCTCGTCGCCCGCGCCTTCACCCCCACGGTCGTCCGCGACCGGGTGGCCGAGATCGCAGCGACCATCCGCGATCTCGTGGCCGACCTGCGCAGCGCGCCGACCGCCGACCTCATCCACGAGTTCGCGTACCCGCTGCCGGCGGTCGTGATCGCACAGATGCTCGGCGTCCCGCCGGAGGATCGCGATCTGTTCAAGCACTGGTCCGACAAGATCACCGCGCTGGTGTTCGGTGCGTACGAGCAGGCGGACCGTTTCGAGTCGGCATCCCAGGGGATGATCGAGCTCCGTGACTACCTGATCGGCCTCATCGACCGCTACTCCGCCCACCCGGAGGACAACCTCATCAGCGTGCTGCTCGAGCACGAGGACGACGACGCTCTCTCACGCGAGGAGCTCGTCGCGACGTGCACGTTGCTGCTGTTCGGCGGCCACGAGACCACGACGAACCTGATCGGCAACGGCATGCTCGCGCTGCTGACGAACCGCGACCAGCTCAAGCTCCTGCGGGCCAAGCCCGAGCTGATCGGGCCCGCGACCGAGGAGATGCTCCGCTTCGACGGACCGGCCCGTGCGACGGTGCGGCTCGTGAAGGAGGCCCACGAGATCGAGGGGCGCCAGCTCACGCCCGGGCAGCGCGTGTTCCTCGTCAACCTCGCAGCGAACCGCGACCGCGCGACCTTCGCCGACCCCGACCGCTTCGACATCACGAGGAACCCGACGAACCACCTGGGCTTCGGCGTGGGCATCCATTACTGCCTCGGCGCACCATTGGCTCGGCTCGAGGGGCAACTCGCGATCACCGCGCTGCTCGAGGCCTTCCCGGACATGCAGCTCGACGCCGACCCGGCGTCGCTGGAATGGCACAGCACCATGCTGTCGCGCGGTCTGGTCCACCTTCCCGTCGCGCTGCATCACTGACGCGCGACCAGCCCTTCGATCACCAGCCCTTCGATCACCCAACAGGAGAACACGCGTGGACGTCACCGGACTCATGCGCCAGTCGGCGCTGTACAACGCCCGCCGCACGGCGATCGTGCACGGCGATCGGCGGCTGACCTATGCCGAGGCCTGGGACCGGGGCGTCCGCCTGGCCAACGGCCTCCTGGCCGCCGGTCTCAAGCCCGGCGACCGCGTCGGCGTGCTCGAGGACAACTCGATCGAGGCGCAGGACTTCTTCGCGGGTGCGGCGATCGCCGGCCTCGTGCGCGTTCCGCTGTACGCGCGCAACAGCCTCGAGAGCCACGAGCACATGCTCGGGCACACCGGGTGCCGCGGGCTCGTGGTCAGTGCTGCGTACGCGAGCGACATCGCGCCGGTGGCGGAACGGGTGACCTCGCTCGAGACCGTGATCGTCCGCGACGACCGGTACGAGGCATGGCTGGCCGAGCAGTCGCCGATCGATCCCCGCGTGTCCCTCGCTCCCGACGACTGGTACATCATCCGCCACACCGGCGGCACCACGGGCAAGCCCAAGGGCGTCGCCTACTCGCACCGGTCGTGGCTCGCCGCCGGCCGTGACTGGTTCTACAACTTCCCGCCGATGCAGGCCGATGACCCGTGCCTGCACGTCGGCCCCATCTCGCACGGGTCGGGCTACCTCTACACGCCGACCTGGCTGTCGGGCGGCACCAACATCCTGCTCGACCACTTCGATCCGCTGGACACCCTCGACGTCATGGAGAGCGAGGGCGTGTCGTACATGTTCCTCGTCCCGGCGATGCTCAACGCGATCGCCCGCCACCCCTCGGCGGGCGATCGCGATTGGTCGCGGCTCAAGGTCATCCAGATCGGTGGCGCACCGATCACGGACGAGACAGCGCTGTTGGGGCGCGCCGTCTTCGGCAACGTCCTGTACCAGGGCTACGGCCAGACCGAGGCGCTGCCCGTCTGCATGATGGGTCCCGACGAGTGGTTCTCGGATGTCGAGGGCTCGAACCCGCTCCGCTCGGCCGGCCGGGCGCTCCCGTTCGCCTACCTCCAGATCCGGGATGCCGACGACCCGAGCGTCGAGCTGCCGATCGGCGAGGAGGGCGAGATCGCCATCAAGTGCGATGGGCAGATGCTCGGCTTCTGGGAAAACGACGAGGCGACCGCGGAGCGGATGACGAGCGATGGCTTCGTCCTCACCGGTGACGTCGGCCGGCTCGATCACAATGCCTACCTCTACGTGCTCGACCGCAAGGACGACATGATCATCTCGGGCGGGTTCAACATCTGGCCGGCCGAGCTCGAGAACGTCATCCAGGACCATCCGGCCGTGATCGAGGTGGCAGTCGTCGCCGTGCCGCACGATCGTTGGGGCGAGAGCCCGATCGCGCTCTGCGTCGTCGAGGCCGGCACCGACCTGTCTGGCGCGATCGAGGACGAGATCATCGCACTCTGTGCGGAGCGGCTCGGCAGCTACAAGAAGCCGTCCCGCGTCGAGTTCCGGCAGGAGGCGCTGCCCAAGAGCCCGGTCGGCAAGCTGCAGCGCAAGGTGCTCCGTGAGCCGTACTGGGTCGGCCACGACCGCAGAGTCGCCGGCAACTGAACCCGGATCGTCGCACGTGCGCGTGGGGCGGTTGCGTGGGTATACTGGGGAACAATTCTCAAAAAGTCCCAGAAAGTTGAGAAGATGCCCATGCGTCCACCTCGCCGTCGCAGCCACGCCCGATCGATCGCAGCCGGCCTTGTCGCAGCCGCTCTCGCGGTGAACGCCGGCTGCTCGTCCGGTGACGCCGCCCCCAGCAACGACCGCCCCGACACCGGCCGTCGGACCATCGTCGTCACCTACGCGATGCTCGGCGCCGTCGTCCGCGACGCGGTCGGTGATGCTGCCGACGTGACCGTGCTCATCCCCGACGGCGCCGACCCGCACGGGTGGGAGCCATCGGCCAAGGACATCGAGGCGATCAACAACGCCGACCTCGTCATCCGCAACGGCCTCGATCTCGAGGAAGGCCTCGGCGATGCGCTCGACGGCGCCGCCGACGACGGTGTCCCGATGTTCGTCGCTTCCGACCACGTCACCATCCGCACCGTCGGCGAGGGCGAGGCAGTGGCGTCCGACGAGCACGGTGACGAGCACGGTGACGAGCACGGTGATGAGCACGGTGAGGGGAGCCAGGACCCGCACCTGTGGATGGACCCGCTGACCATGCGCGACATCGTCACAGCGCTGGATCCGGTGCTCAGCGCACAGGGCATCGACGCCACGGCCGGCATCGCACGTGTCACCGCATCGCTCGTCGACCTCGACGCCGAGGTGCGCGAGATCCTGGCGGTGGTGCCGGTCGAGGATCGCAAGCTCGTCACCGGTCACGAGTCGTTCGGCTACTTCGCCGACCGGTACGAGTTCCAGCTCATCGGCGCGATCATCCCGAGCCTCACGTCGCAGGCCGAGGTCTCGGCCGGCGAACTCGCCGAGCTCGTCGTTCGCATCGAGGGTGCCGGCGTGCAGGCGATCTTCACCGAGATCGGCACGTCGCCGGAGGTGGCCCAGGCGATCGGCGACGAGACGGGCGTGCAGGTGGTCGAGGTCGCCTCCCACACCCTGCCCGCCGACGGATCGTACGCGTCGTTCATCCTCGGCAATGCCCGGACGATCGCGACCGCACTGCGATGACGTGGTTCGTGACGCCGTTCACGGACAACACCTTCATGATGCGCGCCCTGTTGGCAGGTGTGCTTGTCTCGCTGCTGTGTGCCGTCGCCGGCACCTTCGTGGTGCTGCGGGGGCTCGCGTTCATCGGTGACGCCCTCGCACACGGTGTCCTCCCCGGCGTCGCCGGGGCGTTGCTGCTGGGAGCGCCCGGCATCGTCGGCGCTGCGGTCGGCTCCGCTGTCATGATCGTTGGCGTCAGCGCGATCACCCATCGCACGCGGCTGTCGTCCGACACGGCGATCGGTCTGCTGTTCGTCGGCATGCTGGCTCTCGGCGTCATCATCGTGTCGCGCTCCAACTCGTTCAACGGCGACATCATCCGCATCCTGTTCGGCGAGATCCTCGGCATCGACTCGTCCGATCTGCTGCTGCTGCTGGGCGCCACCGTCGTCATCGCTGCGCTGGCCGTCGTGTTCGCCCGGCCGTTCCTGCTGCTGTGCTTCGACCCCGAGCAGGCCGACGTCGCCGGCTTCCGGGCGTCGCGATACCACGTCGTGATGTTGGCGATGGTGGCCACCACCGTGGTCGTCAGCTTCCAGGCTGTCGGCACCCTGCTCGTGTTCGGGATGCTGATCGCCCCCGCAGGTGCCGGTGCGCTGCTCGCCCGCCGGGTGACGGCGATGATGGCGTGGGCGGCGGGGCTCGGGGCGGCGTCGGTCTACATCGGCCTCCTCCTCAGCTACCACTTCGACCTGGCCGCCGGCGCGAGCATCGTGTTCGTGACGGTGTGCATGTTCTTCGTCGTGCTCACGGCGCAGGTCATCCGCACCGCGAACTCCCCCGGCACTTCGGCGGCCTCCGCATGAGCGCCGCGGTCGAGTGCGCGCACCTGTCGGTCGGTTACGGCCAGCACGCAGTCGTCGAGGGCATCGACGTGGTGCTCGAGCCGGGTCAGGCGCTCGCCCTGGTGGGCACGAACGGGTCGGGCAAGTCGACCCTGCTGAAGACGATCATGGGGCTCATCGACCCCATCGCAGGCACGTGCCGGGTGCTGGGCGGCCAGCCCGGCACGCAGCATGCCCGTGTCGCCTACCTCGGCCAGGCGCACCCGTCCCGGTCGGTACTGCCGCTCCAGGCCCTCGACGTCGTGAAGATGGGGCGCTACGCGTCGCTCGGTCTGCTCCGCCGCGCCGGCGCCCGCGACCGCACCCTGGTGCGCGACGCGCTCGAGCAGATGGGCATCGGCCACCTCGCCACGGCGCCGCTCCGGTCGCTGTCGGGAGGGCAGCAGCAGCGGGTGTTCCTGGCGCAGGTGGCCGCTCGCGAGGGAGACCTCCTCGTGCTCGACGAGCCCACCGCAGGCCTCGACCTGAGCGGCGCCGCCGCCTATCACGACCTCGTGTCGAAGGCACTCGCGCGCGGTGCCTCGGTGGTCACGGCGACGCACGACATCGCCGATGCCCAGACATGCGACCAGGTGGTCCTGCTCGCAGGGCGCATCGTGGCCCAGGGCACGCCGCAGCAGGTGCTCACGGCCGACCACCTCCTCGATGCGTTCGGCATCGTCCTCCAGAGCGTCGAGCACCAGTCGCACCGGGACCTCATCATCACCGAACTGCCCCACGCCCACGACCACGAGCACGGCCACGAACACGACCAGGGTCACCGCCACGACTAGGTTCGCGGCCGTGACCGACACCGCCGCTGCAGCCGCCACCTCGCAGGTCCCACTCGTCGACTACCTGGTGCTGGGCGACCGTCCGCACCTCGTGGCCCACCAGTGCACCTCGTGCGGTGCCCGTTTCTTCGACCGCCGCAATGCGTGTGCATCGTGTTTCGGCACCTCGTTCGAGCCCGCCGAGATCGCCACCGACGGCATCGTTCGCGCCTTCACCATCGTCACCTTCGCCGCCCCCGGTGTGCCGGTGCCGTTCGTGTCGGCCATCGTCGACTGCGGCGGCACCAGCGTGCGCGGCAACATCATCAACACCCCGCCCGACCCCGAGCACGTGTCGCTCGGCATGGCCGTGCGGCTCGCCACCTATTCGCTCGGTGCCGACGACAACGGCACCGAGGCCATCGGCTTCGGCTTCGAGCCCGCCTGACCGTTCCCGATCACGCAACCCCGATCACGCAACCCCGATCAACCATCCCCGATCAACCATCCCCGATCAACCATCACAGCGACGACTGGAGTCGACCATGGCCGAGAACGTGTACATCCTGGGCATCCACATGACGAAGTTCGGCAAGCATGCCGACAAAGACGTCGTCGACCTCGGCGCCGAGGCGGCCATGGCGGCGTTGGCCGACGGCGGGGTCACCATGGCCGACATGGGCATCCTTGCGGCCGGCAACCTCATGAACGCCAGCTCCGGGTTCGGCCAGCAACTGCAGAAGCAGATCGGCCAGACCGGCATCCCCGTCTACAACGTCGCGAACGCGTGCGCCACCGGGGCCACTGCACTGCGCACGGTGATCATGGCCGTGAAGGCCGGTGAGTGCGACATGGGCCTCGCGGTCGGTGTCGAGAAGCTCGCCGGCGCGGGGCTGCTGGGCGGCGGCGGTCGTGCCAAGACCGACGGCAACGTGTGGCAGCCGAAGGGCCGCTACGGTGCCGTCACCAACACCGACGGCCGCATCGGCACCGACGCGATGCCGGGCACCTTCGCCCAGGTGGGCATGGAGTACGGCCACAAGTACGGCGGCACCTCGTTCGAGCTGTTCGCTCGCATCAGCGAGAAGAACCACGCGCACTCGACACTCAACCCGTTGGCCGCCTACTCGAAGCGGTTCACGCTCGACGAGATCATGGGCGACATGATGATCGCCTACCCGAACACCCGCCCGATGTGCTCGGCCAACTGCGACGGCGGCGCAGCTGCGGTCGTGGTCAGCGAGGCCAAGCTCCGCACCCTGTCGCTCGAGCAGCAGCGCCGCGCGGTGAAGGTGTCGGCGTCGGTACTCACCACCGACCCGTACCAGGAGGCGTGCCAGATCCTCCCCGACGTCAACACGCTCACCCGCAACGCGGCGACGAAGGCGTACGAGCAGGCGGGCATCGGGCCGGACGACCTCGACCTCGTCGAACTGCACGACTGCTTCGCCACCGCCGAGCTGGTGCACTACGACAACCTGATGCTCTGCCCCGAGGGCGGCGCCGTCGACTTCTTCGAGTCGGGCGCCCCGTGGCGCGACGGTGCGATGCCCGTGAACGTGTCGGGCGGCCTGCAGAGCAAGGGCCACCCCATCTCGGCCACCGGTATCGCGAACATCTGGGAGGTCTGCCATCACCTCCGCGGCGAGGCGGGCGACCGCCAGATCGAGGGCGCCAAGGTGGGCATGGCCCACGTCATCGGCCTCGGCTCGGCCTGCGGCATCCACGTCCTCGAGAAGTCCGCCCTGTAGCGCAGCGCCCGCCGTCGGGCTGGGGTCAGGTACCGCGGAGGTCCGCCACAGGCGGCCGTTCGTCGACGTTCAGGTGGACGAGCGAGCCGTCGGCGCGACGCAGCGTCGGCGACGACTGACGGTTGGCCGGGTCGACGCGTCCGAGCGCTGTGGCCATCACCTCGGCGGCCTGCACCGAGAGCGCCTCGAGGGAACGGTGCCGATGGTGACGCACCCCGAGATCGACCTGTCCGATGCTGTCGGCGCCGAACCGTCCCGCGAGGTCGAGCAACATCGCGATCTCCACGCCCCACCCCTGGACGAACGGGATGGACTCGAGGGCTGCACGGGTGCCGGCGAACTCGCCCGACAGCGGTTGGTGGAGGCCGGCGAGGGCCGGGGCGAACATCGACAGGAGCGGTCGTGCCACGAGTTCGGTGGT
>JBEGOE010000271.1:0-2628 GCA_041182165.1 Actinomycetota bacterium | reverse complement strand
GACGTAGCCGTAGAGGCCGGCGTGCAGCCGGACGCCGAGCAGGTCTTCACCACCTCGGTCGACGGTTGGACGAGCGGCTTCCCCGTTGCCGCCGCACTCGACGGCCGCGACGCCATGATCGCCCTCGGCATGAACGGCGAGCCGCTCCCCCTCCGCCACGGGTTCCCTGCTCGCCTGATCGTGCCCGGCCTCTACGGCTACGTCAGCGCCACCAAGTGGCTGCAGACGATCGAGCTCACCACCTGGGATGCCGACGAGGGCTACTGGATACCGCGCGGCTGGGCCCGCGAGGCGCCGATCAAGACACAGTCCCGCATCGACGTCCCGAAGCGCCGGGCCGAGGTGGCCGCAGGCACCGTGGCGGTCGCCGGCATCGCCTGGGCGCCGCACCGGGGCGTCACGAAGGTCGAGGTGCGCGTCGACGGCGGCGAGTGGCGGGCAGCGAGGCTCGGCGACGACGTCACGAGCGATGCATGGCGCCAATGGGTCTACGAGTGGGATGCCACCCCCGGTGAGCACACGCTGCAGGTGCGGGCCACCGACGGCGACGGCCAGACCCAGACCGAACAGGTGTCGCGACCCGATCCCGACGGTGCCACCGGCTGGCACACCCGCACGGTCTCGGTGGGCTGACCGGCGTCAGCCGTCCTGCTTGCGGTAACCGCGATGCAGTGACGCCATGAAGGGACGCCAGTCGCAGACGCTCAGGTCCACCCCACCCGGAGCGAGCACGTCGGCCAGCACCGACACACCGACCGTCAAGGTCTCGCCCACGCTCAGGACCGTGCGAAGCCACGGATTCGTCGGCCCACCGAGCGCCTCGACCTGCTCCTCGGTGATCGCCGCGATCGCCGCTGTCATCGTCGCCTTCATCGTGTCGTGGTGCGGGGTCGTGGCATACATCTCGATCAGGGTGCGCCGGCGGACACCGGAACGCGGATGTGACCAGCCGGCGATCAGCGCCGCAGGAACCTCGCTGACACCGATGGCCCCGAGACCCCGCATCGGCGCATCGCCATCGATGGCATGGCGCGACGCGAGATCGGCCAGCAGCGCCTCACGCGACTCGAACACCGTGTACAACGCAGACGCCGAGCAGCCGGCGACACGTGCGATCCGCTTCACCGTCGCACGCTCGATGCCGCTGCGGGAGATCACCATGGCCGCGGCAGCGACCAGTCGATCGCGCAGCGGGCTGTCGTGGCCGGGGACCGCGAACGAGGCGATGACCGGCCTCGGCGCCGGCCCACGCCACTCCTGCGACCCGGCATCGAGCGCTGCAGCGACACCGGTCGCTTCGCTGTACACCGCAGGACGCAGCGGGCCAGTCAGGGACGTGCCGACCTGGAGCACCAGGAACCCCATGCCCACCGTGTCGACGACGCCGCCGTGGCGGATGAGGCCTGCGTCGGTGCACATCGACAGCACCGCTGCGGGGACGACATCGCCCAGATCGGCGCATCGGTGCGCTGCGACGCACAGCTCGAGCGCTGCCCGTACGCGAGGTTCAGCGACGACATGACCCTCACCGCCGAGGCAGCCGGGGCGGGTCGTGGCGTCTCCGACCGTTGCGACGAGCCGCGCCAGATCGGTGGCCGACCGACGGTCCCACAGGTCGGCCAGGAGTTCGTCGCGGTCGTCGTACCGCGAGTACACCGCGGTGTGGCTGAGGCCGACCCGCTTCGCGACATCGCGCAGTGTGAACCCGTCGGGGCCATGATCGATGAGCTCGGCGAGCGCCGCATCGAGGATGCGCTCGTCGTTCGACAGCGACGAGTGACGGCGATTGCCGACGCGCGGTGCCGCCTCTGGCATCAGAACCCCTGGACGGGTTGCGGGGTGTACGGCGCTTCGAGCGCGGCGATCTCGTCGGGGGTGAGCACGATGTCGACCGATGCGATCGCATCGTCGAGGTGGTGCTCCTTGGTGGCACCCACGATCGGCGCGCTGACCGCCGGATGCTTGGCGACCCAGGCGAGGCCGATCTGGGCCCGCGACACGCCGCGTCGCTCGGCGATGGTGGCGACGGCGTCGACGACCGCGCTGTCGGCCGTGCCGTACAACGTCTTGCCGAACTCGTCGGTCTCCTTGCGCGAGGTGACCTCGGCAGCGTCACGGGTGACGAGGCCACGCGCGAGCGGGCTCCAGGGGATGACGCCGACACCCTGGTCGAGGCACAGCGGCAGCATCTCGCGCTCTTCCTCTCGGTACACGAGGTTGTAGTGGTTCTGCATGGTGACGAACTTCGTCCAACCGTGCTGCTCGGCCACCTGCTGCGCCTTCGCGAACTGCCATGCCCACATCGACGACGCACCGATGTGGAGTGCCTTGCCCGCCTTCACGACGTCGTGCAGGGCCTCCATCGTCTCTTCGATCGGCGTGCGGCGGTCCCAGCGGTGGATCTGGTAGAGGTCGACGTAGTCGGTGCCGAGGCGGCGCAGGCTCGCATCGATCTCGTGCATGATCGACTTGCGCGACAGGCCGCCGCCATTGGGGCCGGACCGCATCGGGATGAACACCTTGGTGGCGAGCACGATCTCGTCGCGGCGCGCGTACTCGGCGAGCAACCGGCCCACGATCTCCTCGCTGGTGCCGTCGGAGTAAGCGTTCGCCGTGTCGAAGAAGTTG